>JAURGV010000005.1 GCA_030833605.1 Rhodothermales bacterium | reverse complement strand
TATTTCCGACTACGATTTGGAGTTGGCGAACAAGCTGGCTTTCGTCCTGACCGGAGGAGATTTACCGGGCCCGGCAGCTGTGCCCACATCCTACATACTGGACTTGGAACGTCACACCTTCATGGAGCTACTGGGGCAGAAAAAAACGCAAGAAAGGATCCGTCACTTGTTAGAATCCGGCTCACCGCTACGAAATTAGGCAAATCAATCATCATGAAAAGAAACGAAGCTTTTATTGTAGATGCCGTTCGAAGCGCTGTTGGACGTGCTGGAAAAGGTGCGTTGAAACATCAACGCCCAGAAGCCATGGGCGCAGAAGTTATTCAGGGCTTGTTGGGCCGGTCCAGCCAGGTGCCGTTCGAGCGGATAGACGATGTGCTGATTGGATGCGCGATGCCAGAAGGGTCGCAAGGAATGAATATGGGGCGATTGATAGCTCAAAAAGCTGGTCTACCCGATTCCGTTCCAGGCGCTACCATCAATAGATTCTGCTCGTCGGGCTTGCAAACCATTGCCATGGCGACGCAAAGTATTTCAGCCGGCATGGCTGAGGTTGTCGTCGCTGGAGGGGTGGAATCCATGAGTTCAGTACCCATGACCGGGTTTTACTATCAACCCGATCCAGACCTAATTAAATCGGATCCCAACGTGTACGTCTCCATGGGCAATACGGCCGAAAATGTGGCCGAGATGTATTCGATTAGCCGAGAGGATCAGGATCTATTTTCCTTTGAATCCCACCAAAAAGCACTTCATGCCATCAAAAATGGCCTTTTTAAATCGGAAATCGTTCCGTTAACGGTCCGGACGACCGAATGGGATGGGGACATCCCAACAACCGGGGAGCGGGTTTTTGATACGGATGAAGGGCCCCGCCCCGACTCAACCGTTGAAGCGTTAAGCGCTCTCCGTCCCGTGTTTCGCAATAAAGGATCGGTAACAGCAGGTAATTCGTCCCAAATGTCCGATGGCGCAGCGGCGTCTTTAGTGGTAAGTGAGGCGATGGTAAAAGAATTTAATTTAAGCCCAATGGCCCGCATGATGTCGTTTGCGGTAGCAGGGGTGGCGCCAGAGATAATGGGGATCGGGCCGGTTGAAGCCGTTCCTAAGGCATTAAAGCTGGCTGGAATTTCGCTTTCGGACGTTGGATTGATTGAGCTGAACGAGGCTTTTGCTTCGCAATCGTTAGCCGTGATTCGACAATTGGGCATCAACCCATCCATAGTCAATGTGTACGGCGGAGCGATTGCACTGGGACACCCTCTAGGATGCACCGGCGCGAAATTAACGGCAACATTGCTTCATGAAATGGTACGCAATAAAATACGATACGGAATTTGCACCATGTGCATTGGTGGTGGAATGGGAGCGGCAGCCGTATTCGAAAACCTTAGGTTATGATCTAAATCCGCTTCTTAGGTATACATTCATCGGACAATCCACTTTTTACCGGTTAACATGATGGACCTTCCATTTTATGGCTTTTTTGATCAGCTAATACCTGAATGGGCCGTGATTACAGCGCTTGTTTTACTCGTTCTCCATTTTGGATTTTATGGGTACGGAATAAAACGCTGGTTGGCTGCAGCAGCGTTTTTCATGGTTGGATGTGGGTCCGGCAAAGCTGCTTGGATAACGTGGTTGGTGGTATTGGTGATATTTGGCCTGCCATTCATCAGGAAGTTTGTAAGCTTAGGTGTGATGAAGCTGCTTGGCGCGCTAAACTTCCTACCCACCATTTCCAAAACAGAACAAGAAGCTATTGATGCGGGCACTACGTGGGTCGAAGGAGAGCTGTTTTCAGGTAAACCGGACTTTAAGCGCATTCTAAATGAGTCTTATCCGGGCTTGACAGCGGAAGAGCAAGCCTTTATGGACGGGCCTACGCAAGAGGTTTGTGATGCCACTGAAGATTGGGACGTGTTTCAGCGTCGGGACTTGTCGCCTGAAACGTGGGATCTCCTAAAAAAACATCGTTTCTTTGGAATGATTATTCCGAAGGAATACGGTGGTCTTGGTTTTTCGGCCTCCGCTAACAGTGCTGTTGTGGGTAAAGTGAGTTCGGCCAACGCGGTGCTCGGTATCACAGTTATGGTCCCCAACTCATTGGGTCCCGCCGAATTGCTTATCCATTATGGTACCGACGAGCAAAAAAATTATTATTTACCTCGCCTTGCATCACACGAAGAAATCCCTGCTTTCGCATTAACCGAACCCAATGCAGGATCCGATGCGGGTGCGATCTCATCGCGCGGTGAAATTTTTAAAGGAGAGGATGGTAAGCTTAAAATCAAGCTGAATTGGAGCAAACGCTACATTACGTTGGCTCCAATATCCACCGTTTTGGGATTGGCGTTTAAATTGTACGACCCCGAAAATCATCTGGGCAAGGGTGCGAACCTCGGCGTGACGTGCGCGCTTATTCCAACCCATCTGCCGGGTATTGACAATGGACACCGTCACGACCCGCTGGGAATACCCTTTTACAACGGTCCAACGTACGGGAAAGATGTGGTAGTGGATCTCGAAGCATCCGTTATCGGTGGGGCTGATGGAGTCGGCCGAGGTTGGAGGATGCTCATGGAGTCTTTGGCTGCCGGTCGAGGCATTTCGTTACCGGCCGTAGGCACATATGGATCCAAAATGGTTGCTCGTGTGGCCGGAGCCCACGCTGTTGTACGCAAACAATTTGGCCTATCCATAGGCAAGTTTGAGGGGATTGAAGAACCCTTAGCGGTGGTGGGTGGCTATGCCTATTTGTTGGAAGCCGCACGTCGGTACACCAATGGGGCCTTGAATAAGGGGGCTAAACCCGCTGTTGTTACGGCCATCATGAAATTCAACGCCACCGAGCTGTTTAGGGAGTCCATTAATCATGGAATGGACATTTTGGGTGGTAACGCTATTTCAAGAGGTCCCCGAAACGCGATTGCCCATGCCTATATCAACACGCCTATTGGAGTGACGGTTGAAGGGGCTAACATACTTACCAGGACCCTGATTATTTTTGGGCAAGGCGCCATTCGATCCCATCCCTATGTATTGCAGGAAATCAATGCGCTCATCACAAACGATTTAAAGGCATTTGACAAGGCATTTTTCGGGCATGTCGGCCTAGTCATCCAAAATATTTTTAGATCCATTTTGCTTTCGATAACACGCGGTCGCTTGGCCGGCTCTCCGGTTAGCGGACCGGCCGCAAGGTATTTTAAAAAATTGGCGTGGGCTTCCGCATCGTTTAGCATTCTTTCCGATATGTCGCTGGGCTTAATGGGAGGAACACTCAAACGAAAAGAAATGATTACCGGGCGATTTGCAGACATCTTTTCATGGATGTACCTCGCATCCGCTACGTTAGTACGGTTCGAAGCAGAAGGTCGTCGGAAGGAAGATGAACCGCTGTTCCGGTGGGCTATGGATACAGCGTTTGCGCGCATGCAGAAAGGGTTTGACGAACTGTTTACGTCTCTTCGTCTACCTGTAGTGAGTTGGTTCTTGCGTGGACCAATCGGAATGTGGTCCAGAATGAACCGATTATCAGCTGGTCCAAACGACCTCGATGTACATCGCGTAGCCACGATATTGCAAACGCCTGGGGCGCATCGAGATAGGCTAACGGATGGCATTTATGTCCCCGCATCAGCCGAAAGACCAATAGGCAGAATGGACCGGGCTATGCAGGCCAGTATCCAAGCTGAAGATGTGTTGTCACGGTTAAAAACGGAGGCAAAAAAAGGAAACCTCCCTAAAAAAGGCGTTAGAGATCAGATCGTCATGGCCGTAGAAAAAGGGTTCATAACGAATGAGCAGGCCGAGTTGGTCGCCCATGCTGAAAAGCTGCGTGATGACGCTGTACAGGTAGATTCGTTCACACTCGAAGAATACCTTAAAACGGCTCAGCACGTTTAAAATTCGCGTTGGGTTGGGTTATTCTTCTTGGATAATGCTGCTCTTTTGTCGTCAAATTCTTGATTTTATTAGCTTTGGGACGGAAAATGTACTATATTGGATGTGTTAGAGCTATGTCAAAGACAATTTCAATTTCCCGATGGCTACTGAAGCAATGAACGATAGCTGGTCTCGCGTCGTCAACCAAATCAAATCAATTTGGGGCGAACAAGACTTTGCTGAAGACGAAATGAAGAAAGCTCGTGGGAGCCTTCCTAAAATGGTTGGTTTAATCCACGAAAAAACAGGCGAACCCAAGCCTGAGATAACAATGAAAATCGCAGCTTTTTTGTAGCGATTCTTGTTTGAAAGTTTTTAAGAGCCCGGCTTTGTAAAAGCCGGGCTCTTTTTTTTGTTTTTTCTACTTATCGAACACGTGAACAACCTAACCGTTTACTCGTTTTCGAATGACATCTGCTATTTATTGCCTCAGTCCTTTCATATTGACCTGTAAGAAAGAAATCTAAATGAGTGAATTTGAGCCTAACAAGACGGTGGGAAAGAAGATTGATCTGCAGCACGCCAAGTATGTAGCGCGAAAGGCAGGTTACTTGGACTTAATAAAGGAGCTGCAGGCCACTCGAGGACGCATTGAACTTGGAGGTGGGCTAGAAAAGCAAAAGCGGGAGCATAGCAGAGGAAAAATGTTACCGCGCGAGCGAATCGCAGCCTTGGTGGACGCCGACTCTGTTTTCCAGGAAATTGGTACCTTCGTAGGTGAAGGCATGTATGAGGAGGAGGGAGGCTGTCCAGCGGGCGGAACGGTGATGGGCACGGGCCACATCAATGGCCGGCTTTGTGTTATTGTAGCCAACGATGCCACCGTAAAAGCTGGAGCATGGTTTCCAATAACAGCCAAAAAGAACTTGAGGGCGCAAGAAATTGCGCTCGAAAACCATCTTCCCATTATCTATCTGGTTGATTCTGCCGGGGTATTTCTTCCCATGCAGGACGAAATATTCCCCGACAAGGAGCATTTTGGCCGAATTTTTAGGAACAACGCCATTTTATCCAGCAAAGGCATTCCACAAATCGCTGCTGTAATGGGCAGTTGCGTCGCTGGGGGAGCCTACTTGCCCATTATGAGCGATGAGGCGTTGATCGTGGACGGAACCGGTTCCATCTACCTAGCGGGGCCTTTTTTAGTAAAAGCTGCGATTGGGGAAACAGTAGACTCTGAAACGCTGGGAGGAGCTGCCACCCACTCCGAAATTTCCGGCGTTACCGACTATCAGCTCCCCGACGACGCCACTTGTTTGAAAACCATCCGCGACTTAGTGGGACGGATGTCCACTCAACCAAAGGCTGCATTTGACAGAGCACAAGCCGTTCTTCCAGCTTTTGACGCTTCCGAGCTGCTGGGTATTATGCCGGTTACCGGATCGGAGCCTTACGATATGTATGACGTTTTGGGTCGCATTATTGACGCAGACTCATGGACGGAATACAAGGCTGGTTACGGAAAAACCTTGTTAACGGGATATGCCCGAATTGATGGCTGGAGCGTGGGTATTGTCGCCAATCAACGGGAGTTGGTTAAAGCGAGAGCTGGGGTAAAGGCCGGTACGGATGAATTACAGGCCGGCGGGGTGATTTATTCCGATTCCGCTGATAAAGCTGCGCGATTCATCATGAACTGCAACCAAAAGCGCATACCGTTGGTGTTTATCCAAGATGTGTCCGGCTTTATGGTGGGCTCTCGAGCCGAACAAGGCGGGATTATCAAGGATGGGGCGAAAATGGTAAATGCCGTTTCCAATTCCGTAGTACCTAAGTTCACGATTATTGTCGGCAACTCGTATGGGGCAGGTAACTATGCCATGTGCGGAAAAGCGTACGATCCACGCATGATTTGTGCGTGGCCTACGGCCCGAATTGCCGTCATGGGCGGCGCTCAAGCTGCTAAAACCTTGTTGCAGATACAGAAAGCAAAGTTTAAACGATCCGACGAAGTCCTGTCTAAAGAAGCGGAGAACGAGCTTTTAGCAGAAATTACCGCTCGTTACGAAAGTCAGACCACGCCCTATTATGCGGCGTCCAGACTTTGGGTTGATGAGATTATTGAACCCACCGAAACGCGGTCTTGGATTTCAAGAGGACTTGAAATAGCTAACCACAATGCGGAAATCATTCCGTTTAATCCAGGCGTGATTCAAACGTAAGCCCAAAGAGGAATCTGAATTGAGTTGGAAGAAAGAAATTAGCCTGGAATTACTGAATAACACGCGTGTCAATACATTGGCCGAGCGGATTGGTATTCGATTTACCAATATTGGCGAGGACACGATATCCGCGTCGATGCCGGTAGACGAAAGAACCCACCAGCCTCTAGGCCTACTACACGGCGGAGCATCTGCTGCGCTCGTGGAAACGCTCGGAAGCGTGGCTGCGACCTTTTCTGTTCCAGAAAATCAATATTGCGTGGGAGTAGAAGTCAATACCAACCACATCAAATCGGCCCGGAGCGGCAAGGTGTACGGCACGGCAAAGCCCATTCATCGCGGGAGCACGATACAGGTGTGGCAAGTTGATATTGTGTCTGAGGACAAAAAAATGATATCAACAGGGCGTATAACGCTTGCTGTGTTGACCAAGAAATAAGGCCGGATAAGCCTTGGTTTACTTGGGTGGGGACATTGAATATTATTCGGAGCACGCGGGTAGGTCCGTTGACCTATTTTAGTACAACGGAGCATATCCATTGGCGCGGTCGCACGCAAACATGGATTCCTACATCGTGCAATCCGCTCTCTGCTTTGTGGTTTGAGTAGTTTATCTTGCTGCTTATTATAGATTTCCTCGTTTAGCCGTTTATCCCCCATGATTGGTGCCTTTATGCGTTCAACATCTTGCCGACACGCGTACAATGGTTGGTTGGTTTGGCTGTTTTTGGTGTTTCTTAGTGCTTGCGTATCGACGCAAGATCCGAAGATGCAGGATCCGGAGATGCACGATCATGAAGCACCCGCTGCGAGTGAGTCCAGCATGCCGTCAGAAAGCGGATTTAAACTTGGCGATACCAGGACCCTTAATATTCCGGGCACCAACGTATCCTTTTCGTTGGTTTATGTACCCGGTGGGACCTATACCATCGGAAGCCCAGAATCCGAACAGGGCAGGGATACGGATGAAGGCCCAGCGGTTTCGGTAGAGCTAGGGGGATACTGGATTGGTCAGTATGAGGTTACTGGCGATGAGTTTTCCGTATTCCGCTATCCTGACCGGGACGCTGACACCACAGCTGTCCCAGGCGCTGTGTATTCCGTAGACGCCGTTTCGCGCCCCAGCCCTCCATACGAAGACCCTGCATTTGGAATGGGAGGCGCAAGAAAACCCGCCGTCGGGATGACCCAGTGGGGTGCGTTGCACTACGCCAAATGGATATCTGAAAAAACGGGTGTTTTTTTCCGGTTAGCCACGGAAGCTGAATGGGAAACGGCCTGTAAGGCGGGTACTACGTTGCCGTTTGGTCCGGGTGTAGATGCGACCACTATCGCCGAATATGCCTGGATGTCTAGTAACGGAGGTGGAAAATTGAATGAGGTAGGTAGCAAAAAGCCCAATGCATGGGGCATTTATGACCTATTTGGAAATGCCGCAGAATGGACGATGGACGAATACCAAGCCGACTATGCCTCCCAAATTGCCGAAATGAATTCCGTTGATCCGTGGATTGAACCGTCTAGGTTGCACCCTCGGACCGTTAAGGGCGGCTCCTATTATGATTCCGCCCCTCAATTACGTTGTTCCGATCGATTGGAGTCGACGTTGAACTGGAAGCGACGCGATCCCCAAATTCCAAAAAGTTTTTGGTGGAATACCGACGCGCCGTTTTTAGGATTTAGGTTGGTAGCTCCGGAACGAACCCTGTCTGCTGAAGAATTGGAGATGTTTTGGACGATGGTATTAGGCGAATAGCTAATGGTTGCTGAAAAAGCGATTTCAGCAGAATAAAACCGTCCTTTTTGTTGGCAGATACTAAGCCAAACAATTACATTGAAGGCATCTCGGGATTCCCTGCATTTATTGAATTGACCACGCATCTCATGAAGACTCAAAACCCATTTTTTACGACCAGTCGCCGCGAATTTATGAAAGCCGGTTCGGCAGCGGTAGTTGGATCTGTAGTAGCCTCGTCCTTTCCGATGTCGGCCAACGCTTTTTATTCTTCAGATGATGTCATTAAAATTGGCATTATTGGATGTGGCGGTCGAGGAACCGGCGCAACGGTGCAGGCGCTGAGCACCAAGCAAAACATCAAGCTGGTCGCCATGGCCGATGCTTTCAGCGATCGCCTAGAAGAAAGTTATGAGCAAATAACGAATCCTGATGCGGAACATGCTGGTGCCGTTGCAGGAAGATTTGACGTTCCTGCAGAAAGGCGTTTTGTTGGGTTTGATGCGTACAAGCAGCTTATCCCATTGGTGGATGTGGTTTTAATTGCTACGCCTCCAGGATTTCGTCCGATCCATTTCGAAGCCGCCGTCGCTGCCGACAAACACGTGTTTATGGAGAAACCAGTCGCTACGGATTCTCCTGGAATCCGAAGTGTACTCGCAACGGCCGAAATCGCAAAACAGAAAAAATTGAACGTGGTCGTGGGTCTGCAGCGGCATTATCAAAACGAATACCGTGAGTGGGTTGATCGCATGCACAACGGCATGATCGGAGATATTACAACCGGTCGGGTCTATTGGAATAGCGGTGGCGTTTGGGTCCGGGATCGTGCAGGCTTGGAAGCAAAGGCCGGTAGAACACTAACCGAAATGGAATACCAGATGCGCAACTGGTATTACTTCAACTGGCTATGCGGAGACCATATCGTAGAGCAGCACATCCACAATATTGACGTGGGCAACTGGGTTAAAAATGCCTATCCCGTACGGGCGCAAGGCCAAGGTGGACGATTGGTTCGAACGGGCGCAGACCATGGTGAGATTTTTGATCATCATTACGTGGAATATGAGTACGCTGATGGGAGCCGCATGATTAGTCAATGCCGCCACATGCCCAACACCATGTCACGTGTCACAGAAGCCTTCCACGGCACCAAAGGAAGCGCACCACGCCCCGGTGTGTTGCTCTCCGCCTCTGGAGAAACGTTGTATCAGCACGATGGCCGAAACGACATCAACCCGTATCAGGTTGAGCACGACGAATTGTTCGCTGCCGTCGCAGCAGGCGAATACAAATACGCGGATGCCGAGAATGGGGCCAATGCGACTATGTCGGCAATATTGGGCAGAATGTGTACCTATTCAGGTCAATTGATTGAATGGGATGACGCATTGAATTCTCCGCTCTCCCTCATGCCAACCACCTTTGCTTGGGATGCGGCTCCTCCGGTTCTTCCGAATGAACAGGGTATGTATAAGATTGCCGTACCAGGTGAAACCAAGGTTTTATAATGAAACGAAGGAATTTCGTGCAAACGGGGCTCATGGCAGGTCTTGCAGCCGGAGCCGTGTTACCCGCAATGGGTCGCGGCCTTGATGCCGCTGGATCTTCGATCAACCTGGGAAAGGCAGCATTTAATTTGAACTATGCACCCCATTTAGGGATGTTTGGTCAACACGCTGGAAAGGACCCCATCGACCAACTGAATTTTATGGCCGACGAAGGGTTTACGGCGTTTGAAGATAATGGAATGCGCGATCGGCCTATAGAAACCCAGCAAGCCATGGCCAAAACCATGGAGCAGCGTGGGTTAAAGATGGGCGTATTTGTAGCGCATCAAATTTATTGGTCGGCTCCGAATTTGACGTCAGGTGATGCTGATAAGCGATCGGAATTCTTATCGTTTATTACCCAGTCCGTGGATGTTGCAAAGCGGGTCAATGCCACCTGGATGACCGTCGTCCCGGGACACGTCGATCTCCGATTGGATATGGGTTTTCAAACCGCCCACGTTGTCGAAACGCTCAAACAAGCCGCTGCCATACTTGAGCCACATGGATTGGTTATCGTTTTAGAGCCGCTAAACCCAAGGGACCATCCTGGGCAGTTCTTGACGCGCATACCTCAAGCCTATGAAATCTGTAAAGCGGTAGATAGCCCTTCCTGTAAGATTCTGGATGATTTATACCATCAGCAAATTACAGAGGGTAACTTGATTCCTAATATGGATGCTGCGTGGGAGGAGATCGCCTATTTCCAAGTAGGAGACAATCCTGGGCGGAAAGAACCCACCACCGGCGAAATCAATTACAAAAATGTGTTCAAACACATCCAGGAGAAAGGATTTCAAGGTGTTGTAGGCATGGAACACGGTAACTCTCTCCCCGGAAAAGAGGGAGAGCGAGCTATTATTGACGCGTATAAATCCGTGGGCAGCTTGTAGGTTATTGGTTCGCGGCGAAGCCCGTTGGATTCGCATTTCTAGATTCGGGAATGCGATAATTGACGCCCATTGACTCTAAATGCGGTAAATTACCCACTAGGCGGGTATAGAAAGAATCGATATTTCGCTTTTCTTTCGGCGACCATACAACCTCGGCCATGGCCAGCGCCCTCGGATACGCCATATACTCCACGTATTCGGGCGTACTGATGTATTCGGTCCAAACGTTGGCTTGTGCACCTATAATATGTTTGGCTTCTGAGGCGGTCAATTCTTCCGGAATGGGTTCGAATGAATAAACGGTATCCAGCGGAATGGTAAATCCAGCCCAGTTCATGGCTAAGGGCTCCGACGCAGGATCGGCTTGATAGAAGTCAAAATAAGCGTATTTGGTCGGTGTCATAATAACGTCGTGACCCTGCCGAGCCGCTTCAATGCCGCCTACAACGCCTCTCCATGACATCACCGTCGCATTGGGTGCAAGCCCACCCTCCAATATTTCGTCCCACCCAATTAGCGTGCGGCCATTTGCGCTTAAAAACGCTTCAATTCGTTTAATAAACCAGCTTTGGAGCTCTTCTTCGTCCGCCAGATTTTCTCGTTTGATAATGGACTGAGCCACGGCATTGTTTTTCCAATTGGTTTTAGGCACTTCATCGGCACCAATATGGATTTTGGGGCTTGGAAATAGGTCTAAAACTTCTGTCAACACGTCGGTTAGAAAGGTAAACGTTTCCTCCGAAGGGCAAAGAATCTCGTCTTTTACTCCCCATGTAACAGCCACTTCAATCTTTTCTGAGCGGCACCCGAGCTGAGGGTACGCTGCTATTACGGCTGTAGAGTGCCCCGGCATTTCAATTTCCGGAATAATGGTCACAAAACGCTCTGCCGCGTAGGCCACCACTTCTCTAATTTCATCTTGGGTGTAAAATCCGCCGTGAGGAATGCCGTCGCCAATGTATGGGTCAAAGTTTTTTTCGACGATAGTCTCTTTTCGCCAAGCGGCTACTTCGGTCAAAAGAGGATACTTTTTGATCTCAATCCGCCATCCTTGATCTTCGGTTAGATGCCAATGAAAACGATTGAACTTGTAGCGCGACATGGTGTCGATATATTTTTTGACAAACGCTACGTCGAAAAAGTATCGCCCAACGTCTAAGTGCATGCCCCGATAAGGAAATCGTGGTGCGTCTGAGATGGTTATGGCCGGAACGCTCCAGTCTACGTTAGAAGCCACCACATTGGCTTCAATTTGGGCAGGAAGGAGTTGTCTTAGGGATTGAAGGCCATAAAAAATGCCCGCCAAATCGCCTCCCTTCAACGCAATACGATCAGAATCGATGGTCAGCTGATAGGACTCAACCCCTAAATCGGCCTGAAGGCCCACTTCAATATCGCCTTCGTCGAATGCAACCATCAGAGGGAGGCCAGTCGAGACCCTAATTTCAGAGGCAAACCGCTCAACAACCGCTGCAACCTCCTCGGAGTCGGTCTTAAATGCGGTGGCATCCGTAAACGCAAAATAGCCTGCGCCTGCGGTCACTGAAACGGGAAGCGGGATAATGGGCACATCGGGTGAATTCATTTCTGCCGTTCCACAACCCAATCCAAAGAGTATTAGGGCACTAAAAACTAGTGATTTCATGAGATTAGTTTAGTTTTTGAAACCATCGATCGATTTGCTCCATGTCCAACTGTACTGAAACAATGTAGGGTTCTTGGCCTTCTTCCCAATGTCCATACGTGGTAGTGACGACGTTTCCGTTTGGTAACACCTCGACGCCAGGATAGGTAGAATCCCATGAATTGGAGTTGTCCATGATACGAATTCGGTACTGACCGGCTTTCCCTTCTTTTAAATCTGAATATTCTCCGATCCACGCAACCCAGTCACCCTTTGTTGGGCTGTTTTCAGCCATATCCCGAAAAACCACAATCAAACGTCCATCGTCGAGGTATTTGGCGGTATGCCGATCGCCCGTCAGCTCAGCTGGAAGCGAGATGGGCTCCGACCAGGTTGCCGTCTGATCTGACGAAAAGATAATCTGAGAAGGTGCCGTTCTGCTGTTTTCGCGAAGGAGAAGGGCCAGCTCTTTTCCATTGGGTGACCACACCGATCCGGGTTCGCATAAATCCATAATTTCATGGCGCACAACCACTTCCGGCATAGACCAGGATTCCCCATCGTCCATGGACGTGGTCTTGAAAACGGTAAAAGTACCGGCCTTGCCTTCCGCATTCAAAAACCGGCCATCGTCGTGGAAGAAGGCTACCAGTGATCCGTTGTCAAGCTGTACCATGGAAGCCATGGCTACAATACCCCCAAACGGTCCAATCGCCTGAAGCTGGGACCAAGTTTCGCCGTCGTCGTCGCTAATGGAAAGCCGAATGGGATACAGGCCCGAAAAAAGAAACGTGCGCATGGTGCCGGACGTCGTTTTAAAGCGATACAACGTGGGGACCTCTAGCGACTTTTCCCAAGAGGTGGGGGTAGGTAGCCGCTCTGTCCAGCTAGCTCCTGCGTCAAAACTCTTCTTGTACACAATAGCCCCTCGTCCATGTCCTTTTGGATAGGTTACCAAAAGCGTTTTACCATCATCCAACAAGGCTGTCGTTGGATGCCCCAAATATTGTTCTTCTTCTTTATCAACCAAATGTTGAATTTCAGAAACCTGGGAAAGGTCAATGGTAGGGATAACAAAGTCGGTTTCAACCAGCGTTACATTCCAGTCGTTTACGGGAGCACAACCGGCAAGATAGATGAGAAGAAACAGGGAAACGATATTAAAATTCTTCATCATCGTCAGGGTGTGAAAGTGAAGCAATTAGGGTGGGGAGAGGGAAATCTTGGTTTCGAATAGTGATCGATGATGCATCAAAACCGAATAGATCTTCTTTCGAAAAGATCTGTCTGAAATGGTGAGGATCAAAAAACGTTTCAAATTTGGCGCATACATCTTCAAAACGACGAATATAATAGGCTGTATTCTCGTCTGGGAGCTTTTTTTGCCATTCTTCAGCCAAACGGGCGGATTCAAAGGCAGGTCCAGAATCGCCCGAACCAGCTATATAGTAACTCACCCGATCCCCTTTTTTGATCGGCTGTAAGCCGGAGTCTTGACGAACCACCGCGAGTTCATACGCCGCGGAACGGGTTCTTTTTCCCTGTTGTACATCGCGTTCGTACTTGGCGATGGAATCTTTCAATGTTTCCGTTCGCGCAAAATCGGCCACGTCCTTCAAGCGGTGCTCCAGTATGTGCTCCCTGGTTTGTAAGTAGGCATCGTGGATGCCTTGTATGTCATTATCTAACAACAAATGGATCACTTTTCGGACAAAACGCCTGCCGAAAGGCTCTATGGATCGGGAAACCAAAGAGGACCCTTTCAGCTTGATGCCACCATCGTATTCTTCTAGGGCATAATTCTTCTTTTTGTAGGAGAGCATTTTGCGATAGCGACCATCAAAACCAATACGTATACCATCAGGCATATCTTCGTTCAAGTGGTCTAGGAAACGGCGTTCTTGAACTTCCCCGACAATTTCCTTTGGTGGGACAAAAAGAACCCCATCCGTATCTACTTCCAATACTTTTCCCCCACGTTGTTCGACTAATCCAATGATTTTAAGAAGTAGCTTCTGACCCGTTACGGCGACCCGATCGGCTTCTGAAAAATCATTAAATAAGGCCTGAGAAAAGCCCAAAAAACCATAAAACGAGTTAATAACGACCTTGTATGAGTTTTGCCGAGCATCCAACGCACTTTTCAATTCGCCGGAGTCGGCCTGGTGCATCAATGCCTTTGCTTCAAAACGAAGGTCAGTAAGCCGTTTCAAAAGTTTAGGGAAAAGGAGCAGTTCGTCTTGTTTGGGTTGAATGGTATAATTCAACATAATGGAGGGGTAAAGACTTTCTACATCGGCATACACAATGGGGCCGGTGGCACCCGTGAAAAAGATGTCGGTATACCCACCTTGTGTCTGTGATCCCCACTCCGATCGTGGCAGGGAATACCGTTGTTTTAGGTATTCTCTGACGAATAAAGATTCTATTTTCGCCGCAGGACCAACCCGTGCTACCTGCCCATATTCCATTGGGAGCATTTGGGTTAGGTAAAAGGATGATCCCGAAAGGTGACGCGCTAAACGTTCGGTTTCTATAACATCATCCAAAGCATAACGAATCACCAAATCAGGATCTTCTTTCCAGAGTCTAGTGATGGATGCTCCGTCGATGTAGGTCCGATCGGCGGGCGAGAAACCAAAGTATTTGGATACTTCCTTTAAGCCATACCCGGGAAGGTCCCGTTTGACCACATCGTACGTCATGACCTGAAAAAATGTGTCGATAACGTGCCTTCCCGTGATTTCTAGGGCGGAATAGTCCAATGCGCGTTCAGCAAAACGGATAGAAGTGGCAAACGCTCTGGGTTCAGATCGATCCCGACCAATGGCAAAAGCGACACCATGCATGGCACATCGGCGGAGGATGTAGGGGAAGTCAAATCTAAAAATGTTGTGTCCTTCAATGATATCGGGATCAAGCTCTTGAATCAACCGCACCATGGCCTCCAATAGTTTCGGCTCGTCCCAGTCGGGAGAACCTAATACTTTTCGGAAACCTCGGTTGTCGGAAATGGCTACGAGAATAATGCGATCTTCCGCACGATCTGCATTGGGGAAGTCACGGGAAGAAATACATTCGATATCAAGTTGAAGCCGATGCAATTCGTCAAATTGCATTCCTTTGAAGCAGGTGCGTCCACTTTGCATCAGATACTGCTGCGCAGGGGAGGAAACGGTATAGGTGGCATTTTTATCCCCTTTTTTGGCAGCTTGTCTGTCTACATGACGCACAGCCTCCCAATACTCATTCCAATTCGAAAGTACCACGAGATACGAATAATACAGTTCGCCCTTTAACTTTTGAAATTGGTACTTTTTTCGAGGAAACCCGGCTAGGTACTCAATATTTGTACAGTAAAAGAAAGGGTAGAAGGGAAGGTCTGTAACCCTTACCGATCTAGAATCGACACTCCGAATATATACTTTGACGTGCCCTTTACCCGATTTATTGTCGGCTACAGGGTGTACGGCCACGATGCGCTCCGTCGCATCGTGGCCGTACAAAAGGGTATCATATTCAGAAATAGTACTCACGACAATCGGTTTCGGTGTAGTCCTTTATCTTACTCACTAAGCGCGACTGTATAAAGGTTAAGCTTCAACTTTTGTGGAATTAATCAACTCTGAGTAAATCAAAAGAAGTCCAGAATAGGGAATGGATTCGTTCGGCTTTATTTTGTTTGAAAGAAAAACACTCGATATGCACACCCTAACCACCTCCCGCCTCGGACACCAATTCGGCAAACGTCTTTTGTTCAAAAAGATGGATGTTGTATTTGAAGGCGGTACGACGTCGGCTATTGTAGGGTCAAACGGATCGGGGAAATCGACATTGGTTCGTATTCTAGCCGGTTTGATGCTCCCAATTAAGGGTGACGTAGTTCTAAAAGTTGATGGAAAAGAAATTACCCGCGAAATGAGGCCATTGTCCTGTGGTTTGGTGGCTCCCTATTTGAATGTTTATAGTGGATTTTCACCGAGAGAAAATCTCGAGTTCATTGCAAAAGGGAGGCATCTTCCCAATGCTACTCTTTTAATTGATAACGCCCTAGAACAGGTTCAGTTATCCCACCGGGCCGACGACCCGGTTCATACATTTTCTTCCGGAATGATTCAGCGCGTCCGCTTAGCTACGGCGTTAGTTTCCGATCCACCGGTCCTCTTGTTTGATGAACCTACTGCGACGCTCGATATAGAAGGCGAAAAAATGGTTCACTCGATTATCGAGAATGCCAAAAAAGAAGGCAAAATCGTAATCGTTGCTACCAATGAAGCCGATGAAGCTGCCGCGTGCGAACGTCGCATTAATGTCGAAGACTTCCGAACGTCTCGCGCCTAAACGCTATGGCGTAAAGCGAGGCTGTTCCCCCATTCTCTTCAATAAGGGCTGCAGCAGCATCCAGTGTAGCACCCGTGGTCAACAGATCGTCAACAATCAAAAAATGCCGGCCCGCGACGTGGTCTTTCAATGCAAACGCGTGTTTCAAATTGTTGATACGTTCATCGCGTTTCAGGGCGCTTTGAGATGGTCCAAGAGCCGTTCGAATCATAAGATTAGGTTTCTCGGGTATGTGTAGCACCAAACTAATTTCTGAAGCGATTACGTGGGTTGGAAGCAGGCCTCTTTCAAGCATTTTAACACGGTGTGACGGGATAGGTACAATGCCTACACAAGGGTTGGACTTCATTCGGTTTTGCAGAGACGCGGCTGCTCGTTTACCCATCCAGCTCCCAGCGCGTTCGTGGCCTTCAAATTTCAGTAGCCGGTGGCACGTCCTGATGGGCGAGCCCGTTCGATAATACCAGAGGCCCCAAACCGGGCGACCGGCAGCCGTTTGACCCGGTAGTTCGCAATTTGGAATTACACATTGTTCAAGTAGGTTTTCGCACTCCTGGCACAATAATGCCAATGATTCAACACCAATGCTGCAATGCACGCAGGTAGGCGGAAAAATCCAATCGAACAGGTTGGAAAGCAAACGCATTTGGATCGAGTGAAAATTTGAATTATGCCTTTAATAGAGGCCGAACAGAAAGCGATTGAAACGCAAAATGTGTATACTCGAATCTGAGCGCATTTTGGCGCATGTACTTATTCGAACAGTTGCCCGTTAACCATCAAACTTCGATATGACCCTACGAAAGCGAAAAGGCATGTTGATCAAGAATACCAATTTGAATTTGGTATCTATTGAAATGACAACACGCACGATCACGCTAGCTCCTGGCGATGAAAAGCTCATCACTGCGGAAGAAGTTCTGGATGAGACCCTGAGGGACTATCTGCAGGTTCGCGGTGTTTCCATCGTGAGGCCCACTTCAGACGAAGAAGAAGCGGAATTACGCGAACGACTTGCTTAGCGAGTTGACAAAACGCCAGGATTTGCCTTTCAATCGCCTTAAAAGACGCTGACGATATGAAAATATTGGCCCTTGAACCGTGGTATGGTGGGAGTCATCGTTCGTTTTTAGATGGCTTTACTGCGCACAGTAAGCACGATGTGACAAAAGTTACCATGTCCGCCCGATTTTGGAAATGGCGCATGCACGGTGGAGCCGTGACGATGGCTCGAAAAGTACAGGAATTGGCGGCCAAAGGCGCAAAACCCGATCTAATATTTGCGTCGAGTATGGTGAATTTGCCAGCTTTTCTGGCCCTTACGCGAAAGGAATTGGAGGGAGTGCCTGTTGTAATCTACATGCACGAAAATCAATTGACGTATCCACTTCCAGAGGGGAAAGAAAGGGACCATACCTACGGTTACATAAACTATTTGTCGTGCCTCGCTGCCGATCATATTCTATTCAATTCGCAGTTTCATTACGATCAGTTTGTAGAAGCACTTCCTCGGTTGCTTCGGCTTTTTCCGGATTATACCCACCTCAACACAGCCGCTGAAATCCGAAATAAAAGTTCGGTATTACACCTCGGATTGGATTTGCGAGGCCACGATAAATACGCTTCTGCGTACGAAGGACACAGTTGGGGACCAGGAATGAAGCCTCCCATTGTGTTATGGAATCAGCGCTGGGAATACGATAAAAATCCGGCCGCTTTCTTTCGATTGATGAATCGATTGGATGACTCCGGGCACAAATTTCGGCTTATTCTTGCGGGCGAACACTTCGAAGACCTGCCCGTGGAGTTTGAAAAAGCGTTTGAGCGATACGCCGAACGTATTTTGCATTATGGCTATGCGGAAGACTTTAAAGAGTATTCCAGCTTGCTGCACCGGGCCGACATTGTTATTTCGACATCGGACCATGAGTTTTTTGGAATCTCTATGCTCGAAGCCATCTACTGTGGCTGTCACCCGTTGTTGCCCAATCGGTTATCGTATCCTGAGCTTATTCCGGAACCACTGCACGCGCCGTTGCTGCATGCGCCGATATTGTATAAGGATGACGATGAGCTATTTGCGGTGATGACTCGAATCCTGAAAGGAGAGGAGCGCCCACTTCCCGTTTCGACGCTTCGTGGAATATGCGAACATCTGGAATGGAGTCGGCACATCAATCACTTCGACGAACTATTCGTCCAGATAAAAGAAAGGACGGGTAATTAATTCCAAAGAACACCATCTTTAGAAGAAACTACCCGTCCCGAATAACCGAATTCTATCGCCCTTTCAAACAGCGAGTCGAATTACATATTGCCAACCATAGCTTCGCCGAATTCAGAGCATTTAAGCAGGGTTGCGCCTTCCATTTGGCGCTCAAAGTCGTAGGTGACGCGTTTTTGACCGATTGTTTTATCCAAGGATGAAATAATGAGGTCAGCGGCTTCGTTCCAGCCCATGTGACGGAACATCATTTCACCCGATAGAATCACCGATCCTGGGTTCACTTTGTCCTGACCAGCATATTTAGGTGCTGTGCCGTGGGTCGCTTCAAAAATCGATAACCCCGTGGTGTAGTTGATGTTAGCGCCAGGAGCGATTCCAATTCCACCTACCTGTGCGGCCAAAGCGTCTGAAATGTAGTCACCGTTCAAGTTCATGGTCGCGATAACACCATATTCTGAAGGACGGGTCAAAATTTGTTGCAAAAAGGCGTCAGCAATAACATCTTTGATGATCATGCCATTCGGCAATTTGCACCAAGGGCCTTCGCCGATCACAACACCACCAAATTCTTGACAGGCTAGTTCGTAGGCCCAATCGCGAAACGCACCTTCGGTGTACTTCATGATGTTGCCTTTGTGCACTATGGTCACACTTTCTTTGCCTTGATCGAGCGCGTATTGAATGGCAGCGCGCATCAATCGTTTGGTACCGTCTTCGGAAATAGGCTTAATCCCATATCCGGTTGTTTCCGGGAAACGAACTTTCGAGAAACGATCCGGGAAAGCCGCTTTTAGAGCATCTCCAAATTTTTTCGCATCGTCCGTTCCAGCTTGAAATTCGATTCCGGCATAAATGTCTTCAGAATTTTCTCTGAAAATAATCATGTCGATCAATTCAGGCTGTTTAACAGGGGAAGGAACACCATCGAAGTAGCGAACCGGACGTACGCAAGCGTAAAGGTCCAATTTTTGTCTAAGTGCGACGTTTAGCGAGCGAATACCACCACCTACAGGCGTCGTAAGGGGGCCTTTGATTGAAACTAAGTGGTTTTCAATGGCTGTGAGGGTGTCTTGAGGAAGCCATTCGCCAAATTTGTCATATGCTTTCTCACCAGCATACACTTCAAACCATTCGATTTTCCGTTTTCCGTCGTATGCTTTTTCAACCGCCTTGTCAAATACAAACTGAGCGGCTTTCCAGATATCTGGACCAATGCCGTCTCCTTCGATGAATGGAATAATAGGGTTATTTGGCACGTTCAAGCGGCCATTTTCCATTTTAATGCTTTCCCCTTTGGAAGGCGTCGTAAGATGTGTGTACATGACGATAGATGTAGAAAAATTTCAGTAAATACCTTTGAGGTAAAGATAAGAATGGAGAGCCAAAGGAGATGCCACGGACGCCTAAAGTCGACCGAATACGGACCTTATTCTCAATTCCCACACTTTCCAGGCTGCTTCTCTTACAATGGCTTTGCTCATTTTGGAGCGGCCTTCTGTCCGTTCGGTAAAAATAATGGGTACTTCAACCAGCGAAAATCCTTTTTTCCAGGCCTTAAAATTCAATTCAATTTGGAAAGAATAGCCGTTAGAACGAACCGCATTTAAGTCAATGGCTTCAAGAACGCGGCGGTGAAAACACTTAAAACCAGCCGTTACATCTTGAACTTTGATCCCTGTTATGGCGCGGGTATACATACCCGCCCCGTAGGACAACATAAGACGGGATAACGGCCAATTCATCACGCGAACCCCGTTAACATAGCGTGAGCCGATTGCCAGGTCGGCAGAGCCTTTTAGGACGGGTTCTGCCAAGCGAACAAGGTCGTTCGGGTTGTGAGACAGGTCGGCATCCATTTCGCAAATGAGGTCGTAACCGTGCTCTAAAGCAAAATTAAACCCTGCAATGTAAGCCGTTCCTAAGCCTTGTTTTCTTTTCCTGCGAAGAATCGATATGCGATTGGGGTGACTTTTGCGAAGGGCCTCTACCAGATCGCCGGTTCCATCGGGGCTGCCATCGTCCACTACCAAAACATCAAACGCAATCGGGAGGCATAAAACTTGGCCTATCACCGAGCCGATATTTTCAGCTTCGTTATACGTGGGAATAATGACTAGCGGGTTAGCGGTTTGCATCCAAACGGGGCTCCAGAGACGAGTGGCTTCGGGACGGAATCTTTAAGAGAAATTGGCGTTTTTACGCAAGAAAGACATGGTATGTTCAGCCAATTCAGCTGGAATCTTTACATCTTTTCCCTCTTTCATGAGATCTATGGTATTTCGGTACTGATCAAAATACACCCCGCAGCACTTGCACATGCCAATGTGTTCTTCAAATTGCTTGACCGTTTTTTCCGGCAACGTACCCTCAACATAATCGGCCAAAAAGTCGGTAACTTTTTGACAATTTGGGGCAAAACCAAACAGGGTTTTCAAAAGAATCAATGGTTTCATTTGGTTAACCGGCTGAATGTTTTTCGTATTCGAAGTGCTGCGTCAACATGGCTCGTAAGGCATGCCGTGCTCGATGCAGACGGACTCGAACGGCACCAGAAGTGATGCCTAAAATGTTTGCTACTTCTTCCGAAGAATGTTCTTCAATATCTCTTAAAACAACAATTTCGCGGTAATCCTCTGGGAGTTTATCAATGGCTTGGTACAGGATTTCGTGTTTGTCGGAATGCTCGGTCAGTTTCAAGGGGTCCCAAGAAGCCGGAGACTCGACAAACATCCCCTTGGCGAAAGAAGGCTGCATGCGATCCACGTCCTGATCGCCTAAAGAACTTAGACGTTTGGATTTGCGCAGGGAGGCACGTGCCAAGTTGATTCCAATTGCATAAAGCCATGTAGTCCACTTTGATTCTTTTCGAAACGTGTCTCTACGGAGGAATGCTTGCAAGAACGTTTCCTGTAAGATGTTTTTAGCCTCCTCTTCGTCGTTCAAAATGCGAATCAATACACGAAAAAGACGGGGGGACTCCTGCTTCACCAGCATCTCGAAAGCCCGCTCATCACCTGCCAAGAGGGCATCGAGAGACGGCTGTCCGTCTTCTACAGTATGATTATTCCTTTCGTGTTCCACCATTTTAGTGGTTGCATTTAGGTGATTTAAGAAGCAATTACGTTACATCAACGGATCATCATGCTCAGACGACCGAGCATGGTAGCTCTCAACGAATTGAAGCAGTCCGCGTTCCTGTCGCAAAATACGTAACTTGTAATAACAAGTAAATACAAGTTAGATAAAGATATGGTTAACCATGCACTATTTCCGGAGAAATGTTGTATTATTCCGAGCTTTTAAAATTCCAGATTACCGATAAACGTCCAAATCATGGCCAAACAGACCAGAAAGGCACCGGCTAAAACTGCGCCTGCCCCTAAAAAAGCAGCTCCTAAAAAAGCAGCTCCTAAAAAAGCACCCGCAAAAAAGACGACTGATGAAAATGAGTTTCCAACCTCATTGTCACTAACCGTTGAGTTCGCGACTTACCCTGCCGAAACGTATACCCATCAGGAATTGGGACTTTCAGTGGACACGGTGTTGTCGATGTACCGCAACATGTTGTTGCAGCGTCGTTTTGAAGAACGCGCCGCGCAAATGTACGGTAAACAAAAAATTGCGGGCTTCTTGCACCTGTACATTGGGCAGGAAGCGATTTCTACGGGAACAGCGACAGCTATCGAAATTGGCAAAGACACGCTGATAACCGCTTATCGGGATCACGGGCATGGATTGGCTCTAGGCATGACTGCCAATGAGTGCATGGCTGAGATGTTTGGTAAAGTGGGCGGCTGCTCCCGTGGAAAAGGCGGCTCTATGCACTTCTTTTCGAAAGAAAAAGGATTGTACGGCGGCCACGGTATTGTAGGAGCGCACGTCCCCGTTGGTGTTGGAATGGCGTTTGCGCACAAATACAAAGAAGACGGTGGGGTTTCTATCTCGTTTTACGGGGATGGTGCAGCCGGTCAAGGATCTATACACGAAGCCTCGAACTTGGCGTCTCTGTATGAGCTTCCAGCCATTTTGGTCGTGGAAAACAACCAGTACGCGATGGGAACGGCCGTGCATCGGGCATTCGCTGAAACGGAGTTCACCCATCATGCCGTTGGCTATAGAATGAAAGGAGCGTTGGTTGATGGAATGGACGTGTTCTCCGTTTTGAAAGCCATGCAAGATCAC
>JAURGV010000059.1 GCA_030833605.1 Rhodothermales bacterium | reverse complement strand
ACGAGGCCTTTGCCTCGTACATGTTGGCTGGCTTGAAGCAACAAAAAGTCGTCGTCGATTTATGGACGTACTGCTTTGTACGCCGTTATTTCCTGAAAAAATTTCTCAAGGAAACGGCCTATAGATCGTCGGAATTGGATTGGATTGTTGAGCGAACGTATCAAAAAGTAGAGCGCAGTCGGGGTGGAATATCATCGTACGATCGGTATGCACAGTGGGTAAGTGTGGTGTGCCGCAATACGTTCATCAATTTTGTATCCCGTCGTCAACAACTCACCGCCCTCGATCATCTTGGGATTGAAATCCCAGACAACATGAAGGCAAGTGACTTAGAATCCGTGGCCGCGGGCATTCATGTGTCCCTGATGCGAGCGATCGACACCTTGCCTGACTTTTTACAGCCAACGGCCCGGATGAAGTTCATAGAAAACCTCTCCTATGAAGAAATTAGCCGGATCATCGGCAAACGTGTACCAACCGTTCGAGCATACATCCATAAATCGTGTTCACGGTTCAGGAAAAACAAATCCCTCCAAGCTTGGGCGGACCAATTATTTGATACCGAATCCTAACCAATTGCCATGACCGTAATGAACCCCTCAATATCCTCTTTGGAAAACTACTCGAAACGTGGATGGATTCATGCCTTTTTGGTGCGTTTTCCGTCCTATCGAATGCATTGCCTGTTAAAAGAAGCCGGAAAACTTTCCGACCCTCAACACGATGCCCAATTTCTTCGCCATTGGGCCGCCACGTCCCTTTTTGAGCCCAATTTCGAGTTTGGAAACGGCCATGAACTGGAGCAAACAGGTGTATTTGGGGCAAAAATGGGTTCGGACACCCATGTCCTTACCGTTGCCGAGAGACGGTTTATGCGTCGCGTACAGGCGAGCGAAGAGCGTCGTCAAGAATGGGAGCGGGTCACCGACCAAGCGCGAGCTTTAAATTCGGATCAGGTTTTCGATCATTTTGCCGCTGTTACAGGCCATTCGGTCGGGGATGTGCTTGAGCTTAATGGGTATGGGATAAACCAGCAGCTTGGGGTGCCCCGGCTAGAAACGGGACCCACTCGATGGGATGCTAAGGAAGAAAAGAGTTCCAGTGACCTTCGCCGCCGATTGCGCTCGAGCGAGCCACATCGATCCGCTACGATCGGAAAGCTGGGGTCGCGCGTGGTCCTCTCCGCAATGGCGGTTTATGTAATGCTAATTATGGTGGGTTCGCGCGAGCAATCCGTGACCTTTGATGTTCACTCCAAGGGGCTTCCGGAATACTCTTGGCTCGACCTGGGCGCCACGCCGAGGGGGCGCGCGATTCCTCCAGACATGTATATAAGTCGTCGGTATAGGGCTGCAGTAAAAACCCTGCGACGTGCCAATACATCCGTTTGGGGGTATATCCCCGGCATCAAACAGGATTTGTTAAACGAAGGAATTCTCGAACTGGAAAGTGCCATCCAGTTTCAACGGAATTCGTTCTACATGTACCCCCAAGCGCTCATGTTGCTGGCTAACGCCTACATTCGCGCAGGTCAGCCGGCCAAAGCCGTTGGCTTGGTGGACGAAGTGATTGAGCGTCGCGGCCGGCGCTACCATGAAGCCACCGAGCTGCGCATCAAACTTCGCAGAATGGGGCTGTACTAAAAAAGAGTATCCGGGGCCTACGCGTACGTGTTCAGCATGACGGGCATAATGAGCATCATCATGTTTTCGCCGTCCTTTTGTCCAGCAGGGGTTACCACGCCAGCGCGGTTTGGGGAGCTGAACTCGAACAATACGTCTTCGGAGTCTACGTTTACGAGCACTTCGGTGAGGTAAATGGCGTTAAAACCAATTACCAATGCTTCGCCGTCGTAGTCACAGGCAACGGTTTCTTTCGCTGAACTTGCTCGTTCGAGGTCTTCGGCCGAAATCACGACTTCATCTTTGTCCACTGACAACCGGATTTGGTTGGTCATGGTCGATGAATACAGTGCAACACGTTTAACGGCTGCTAGCATCGCGTCCCGATTCGCAACCATTTTTTTATCGTTGTCGATCGGAATAACCGCCTGGTAGTTCGGATACGGTTCGTCAATCAAACGAGCCAGCACCCGCGAGTCGCCAAAATCGAATCCGGCATAGCCGCTATCGACCGTTAGCGTGCAGGAATCGTCGGTGGCTACTTTCGCCGCTAGGGACATGGCTTTTTCTGGTACGATAAAGTCCATGTCTTCTTTTGCGCCGAGATGATCCAGTTGAAGCTTGACCAAACGGTGCCCGTCGGTGGCTACGGCTTTTCCAGAATCCCGAGAGATTTGGAAATAAATACCCATCATCGCCGGACGAAGCGCATCTTTTGAGACGGCAAAGGAGGTTTTCTGAATCGCACGGCGAAGTAAAGCACCGTCCGTTTCGATTGTCACGCTATCGGAAAGCTCAGGAAGAGCTGGATAGTCAGCGCCGTCGTGGCCAACCATTTTGTAGTGGCCTTGATCGGTATCGAGTGCCACGTTGAAGTCACTATCGGCCGAAAAACGAACCGGGACATTGGACAACGCCCTAAGTGTGTCGATCAGCCTTTTCGCAGGAACGGCTACACGAGTGGGGCCATCGATTTCGACAGCGACACGAATGCGCTGCACGATGGAAATTTCTAGGTCGGTCGCACTTAAACGCAATTTGCCACCATCCACTTCAAATAGAATGCACTCCAAAATGGGGAGTGTGCTTTTCGAGGGGACGGCACCGCTAACGGTTTGAAGGGCCTTGAGAAGTTCAGCGCTGGAAGCGGCGAATTTCATAATAGTATCCTGAGGTTGATGTGACGACGCAAGTTAACATTTTCCGAGGTGCGGAATCTACCTTTTGTCCAAAACTAACAAAAAGTCATAGGATTCCGTAGCCCACTCCGAATAAACCACAATCTACATTATTTTGAGCTTATCGGCTTCGCAATTCGATCTTATTTGAGATCTCTTCGATTATGTCCTCAAACTTGGGGTCGGTATCTATTTGATTCTCCACACTTTGATTCGCGTGAATAACCGTGGAGTGATCCCTGCCACCAAAATGAAGGCCGATGGTTTTTAAGGAGTGCTGCGTGAGGCTCTTGCAAAAATACATGGCCACTTGGCGCGCCTGTACGACTTCTCGCTTACGGGTTTTGGCCCGAACCAGATCTTCAGCGATACCAAAATAGTCGCACACGAGGCGTTGAATTTGATCAATGGTGAGCTGGACGCGCGAATCCGTGATGAGGTCGCGCAGCACATCTTTGGCCAGTGACAGATCGATTTCGCGTTTATGCAGGGTGCCGTGTGCTAGCAAACGGATGAGCGCGCCTTCCAATTCACGAATGTTCGATTTGATGTTGTGGGCGACGAATTCAAAAATGTCGTCGCTTATCACAATGCCATCTTCCACCGCTTTGCGTTGCAAAATGGCCATCCTGGTTTCAAAGTCCGGAAGCTGCAGGTCCGCCGCGAGGCCCCATTGGAACCGCGAAAGCAGCCGTTCTTCAATGCCATGAATATCCCGGGGCGGCCGGTCGGCACTCAGAATGATTTGTTTTCCGTTCTGATGCAGCGCATTAAAGATGTGGAAGAATTCTTCCTGGGTTTTCTCTTTGCCTGAAAAGAACTGCACATCGTCAATGACCAGCAAATCGATTTGCCGGTAGAACAACGAAAAGTCGCTGACTCGGTTGTGCTGAATGGCCTGCACGAACTCGTTCGTAAACTGCTCGCTAGAAACGTAGAGGATGGTCGCGTCCGGGCGATTGGCCTGTATGTAATTGCCAATCGCTTGAATAAGGTGTGTTTTGCCGAGGCCCACGCCGCCGTACAATAAAAACGGATTGAAGCTGGTGCCCCCTGGTTGTTGCGCGATGGCAACGGCAGCGCTTCTCGCCAAGCGATTGCAATCTCCCTCGATGAATCGATCAAAGGTGTAGTTGGGATTCAGGTGGGAATCGACCTGCACTTTTTGAATGCCCGGAATAACAAAAGGGTTGGTGATGGGGCTGGAGCCCCCAAGGCCCGATTGCGGGTTGAAACCAAAGGTGGCCCCTTGGCCCGAGCCTCTTCGTCCGAGATTAGAGGAAAAACTGGAGTCAAAACCTCTGGGTCCGTTTGAGCCGCTGTTTGCCTGTGCTGGGTTTGTGCTCGATCCACCTGATTGCTGTCCCAATCCTTGGCCTGGGTTGCCCAAATGTGGCCGACCTAGATTGGCCTGGCCCGGCTGAGGCTCATTGGCCGGTTTCCGAGCGGGGAGCTGCATTACCGTTCCATCAAATCCGGCACTTTGATCCTCGTTCTCGATAACGACATCGTAAAAAAGACGTCCTTCGGCACCCAAAACTTTGGTGACTGTTTTTCTCAGGAGTCCAAAATAATGCTCTTCCAGCCATTCAAAATAAAAACGGCTCGGCAGCTGAACCGTTAGTTTGACATGATGGCTGTCTTCCTCTAGGCGCAATGCTTTCAGCGGAGAAAACCAGGTTCGAAAACTCTGGCGACTCACGTTGTCTCGAATAATGTCGAGGCATTCTTTCCAAACCTGTTCAGGAGTTCTGTCCATGAAGACGAGCTAGACCGATAGTTAGGTGGGTCTGAAGCGCGTTAAACGCCTTCATCCACAGTTATTCACTTTTTCTCAACAAACACCGTTCTCGCTTAAAAACAAGTTTTAAAGCTGTGCCCTCGCAATAGAAATACGCCAAGGCGATTGCCCATTCGTCATTAAATTCCTTTAAATGCCTGAAAATAAATTGGTTACGCCAATTTCATCAGAACGATAAATCAGTTTTTACCGGAAAACGAAATGACTCTCATGAGGCGTCAGGCGTTAAAACTAGAGCGATCAAGAGTAATACACACGTTGTCCACAAAGACGACGAATAATTCGAACCGTTTAGAAAACCAGCCAAAATGCCATGCAATTGCCCGGCAAAAAGGGGGGTGCTGACTTTCTAAAGCAACAATTTGGGTCTTTTAAAGCGAGAGGAATTCCAAAATATTGGGATTTCACGAGCGCTGGTGGGCGAGTTTTAGAACGGATCACTAAACTCAAAAAGACCGTATTCCGATGGTAGTGACTAGGGGCTCAAAGTTCAACATTTGGGAAACCGATTTCATAGACAACCCCTCTTTTTTTTAAAGTTCATTTCAAACTTCACACGCTTTTCGGCAATTCTACCCCGGTTATCATTTTGCTTAACGGGTAGGTTGTGACGTATCTTAACCCTTCTGTGCTATACTTTATTCGGATTAATCCTTGAAAGAGGGGAAACGGATGCTGCAAATTGATATTCGTCGACTGGAAAGAGGAGTCCATGAACTGGAAATTTCTCCTACGGCGGATGATCTAGAACTAGATCCCAAAGACTTTACGGATTTAAACGTAGGGGTTCGATTGGATATTGGTGGCAGCAGGATGTATGTCCAGTTTTGGGTTTCAGCAACGGCTTCGTTGATTTGTGACCGAACGCTGGAAGCATTCACCCAACCGATTGAAGGATCTTTTGCGGTGGTTTTTGTACCACCAAAAGAAATAGACGCAGAAAATGAGGACGATCGATTGTTTCCGTTGGAAGACGGTGCCGAGGAAATCGACCTTACCGATATAGTTAGAGATACTTTATTGCTCTCGGTGCCTATTCGAAAAATAGCGCCAGGAGCCGAAGATGAAGACCTCCCCACCTCTTTTGGGGCGCCCGATGATGGGGATGAAGATCCTCGCTGGGCTGCACTAAAAGCGCTTGGGTCTTCTTCTAAGAAATAAGGCATTTGCCCGTTAACATTTAGACCTTAAAACGCCACAGGTTGCATTATGGCTAACCCAAGACGTAAAAACTCGAAAGCTCGCACGCGTCAGCGTCGCACCACGTATTACAATCGTTTGAGCGCCCCGACAACGATGGAATGCCCGAACTGCAGCGAAACAAAGCTGATGCATCGTGCATGTCCAAACTGTGGCCACTACCGTGGTCGCGAAGTTGTTGCACGCGAAAGCGCGTAATACATTGGTCTGAGATTGATCTACTCTTGGGGGGCTTAGCATTAGCTAAGACCCCTTTGTAGCGTTAAATCCGCCGTAGATTAATAGATGGATTTCGCAACATCACTCGTTCTGACGTATCTTTTTTGAAGCGAAAGGCCGAATGGCGTCGCTCACGAAATAGAAACCTATTTAGAAAAAGAATCCCATGCCTACACGAATAGCGGTTGACGCGATGGGGGGCGATCATGCTCCTGGCGTAGTTGTAGAGGGGGTAGTGGAAGCGCTTCGCGCGAAGCCAGGCGAACTGTTCATTTTATTGGCAGGTCCGGAAGATCAATTAAATCCGCTTTTAGAGGGCGTAGAGGCTGATATTCGTCAATTTATCCAGGTCGTCGATGCGCCGGATGTGATTGGCATGCACGAGTCTCCTGCTACCGCGATTAAGACGAAACAGCGTTCTTCCATTCATTTGGGAATGGGCCTTTGCAAAGCAGGCAAAGCGGATGCGTTTGTTTCAGCAGGCAATACCGGCGCTGTGATGGCCGGTGCGCTTTTCATTTTAGGACGATTGCCCGGCGTGTCTAGGCCGTCTGTGGTCGGTTATTTTCCTACGACTAAAGGGACGGCGCTGCTCCTCGATGCCGGTACCAACGTGGATTGTAAACCAGAACACTTGGTTCAGTTTGCCCGAATGGGCGCCGTTTATGCTGAACGCGTGTTGGGTGCTACCAACGCTTCGGTCGGCTTGTTAAACGTAGGAGAGGAGCCCGGCAAAGGAGATGAGATGTCGAAAGCGGCCTATGACTTATTAACCGCCGCGGAGCACATCAATTTTATAGGCAATATTGAAGGTCGCGATATCATGGAGCATGCTGCCGATGTGGTAGTTTGCGACGGATTCGTAGGCAATATTTTGCTTAAGTATGGAGAAAGTGTAGCCTCGGTTCTGCCGCGTTTGATTGGCGCAGAAATGCACCGATTGGGCATGAACGAAGGCGAACAAATGGTTGTAGTTAAAGCATTGAAAGGCGTAAAAGCCCGTTTTGACTACAAAGAATTCGGCGGCGCACCGCTGCTCGGTGTAAATGGCACCGTATTTATCGGACATGGCAGCTCAAATGGGTATGCCATAAAAAACTTAACGTTAGCAGCTGACAAGATGGTTCGGCGTTCTGTATCCGAAACCATTGCTTCTGTGATGGAAACCGAATGATGTTTGGTTGCCATTCCCGCGTTAACGATAGTTTAATTAGAAAATAATCTCATGGAACAGGTACGAGCAGCTATTACGGCTGTCGGGCATTTCCTTCCGGAAGATCGTTTGACGAATGCCGACCTCGAAAAAATGGTCGAAACGTCAGACGAATGGATTCAGTCTCGAACCGGAATTAAAGAGCGCAGGATTTTAAAAGACCCTACCAAAGCAACTTCGTTCATGGCGACCAACGCCGCGCAAGAAGTGCTTCGTAAACGCGGAATCTCGGCAGAAGAACTGGATCTCGTAATTGTAGCTACCGTTACGCCTGACATGTTTTTCCCTGCAACGGCATGTTTGGTGACCGCTAATTTGGGAGCGGTAAATGCGTGGGGATACGACATTTCTGCCGCCTGTTCAGGATTCTTATTTGCGCTTTCCACTGGTGCTCGATTCATCGAGAGTGGCAAACACACCAAAGTTTTGGTGATTGGCGCAGACAAAATGAGCAGCATCGTAGACTACACCGACCGCACCACGTGTGTGTTGTTCGGTGATGGCGCCGGCGCTGTGTTGTTGGAGCCCGATTCATCCGGACATGGCGTGATCGATTCGATTGAGCACACCGACGGTACACAATGGTCGAGTTTGTGCATGCTGGGAGGAGGGAGTTTAAATCCACCTTCAGCAGCTACGCTGGAAGCAAGAATGCATTACCTACACCAAGAGGGTGCGCCTGTTTTCAAGTCCGCGGTTAAAGGGATGGCCGATGTGTCGGCGCAGATTATGGAAGACAACAATCTTTCAGGAGATGACGTTCGCTACCTCGTTCCGCACCAAGCCAACTTGCGCATTATTGATGCAACGGCCCGCAGAATGGGTATTAGCATGGACAAAGTGATGCTCAACATTGAACGTTACGGGAATACTACGGCGGCGACTATTCCGCTTTGTTTAGCCGATTGGGAAGCTGATTTGAAGAAAGGCGACAATCTGGTACTGGCTGCGTTTGGCGGCGGATTTACGTGGGGCGCGGCCTACGTGAAATGGGCGTATGATGGGTCGAATCATGTCTAAACAAGCTTATTTGTTTCCGGGACAAGGGTCCCAAAGTGTAGGCATGGCAGCCGATCTGTATGCCTCCGTACCCGCGGCTCGTCGCGTTTTGGACCAAGCCAATGAGGTGCTCGGTTTTTCGATCACCGACATTATGTTCGGGTCGGGATCTCCTGAAACAGCGGCCGAGGATTTAGCGCTATTGACCCAGACGCAGAACACACAACCGGCCCTTTTTGTGCATTCGATGGCGGTTTTTGAAGCCATGCGCGGGTTGGGTGTAGCGCCGGATATGGTTGCAGGACATAGCCTTGGTGAATACAGCGCTTTATGCGCGGCAGGGGCCATTTCTTTTGAAGATGCGCTTCGTACCGTTCGGTTAAGGGGCGAATTGATGGCCAGCGCCGGCGAAATTAGACCAGGTTCGATGGCCGCGATTTTAAATATGGAAGACGATGCCGTTGAAGGGTTGTGTTCCGACGCGTCTGGAATGGGCTTGGGCATTGTTCGGCCAGCCAACTACAATTCTCCGGGTCAAATTGTGATTTCGGGGGATGTGGATGCCGTGGCGAAGGCGGTTGAATTAGCACCGGAACGGGGGGCGCGGCGAGCGCTTTTATTGCCGGTTTCTGGTGCGTTTCACTCACCGTTAATGGATTTTGCGACGGAAGGGCTCGGGAAAGCGCTCGCCGCGCTTCATCTGGTCAAGCCAACCTGCCCCGTTTATTTGAATGTAACGGCTGCGGCTTCGTCCGATCCAGAAGAAATTCGTGGGCGGTTGGTTGAGCAGCTAACGGCTCCCGTTCGATGGGCGCAGACCTTGGTCGCAATGCAATCGGCAGGAGCGACGAGGTTTATTGAAGTGGGTTCAGGAAAAGTGCTCAGTGGGTTGGTAAAACGCACGTTGGAGCGCGACACAGAAACGGCCAACTTTGGTACCGCAGCCGATTTGGCGGCAGTTACGGGGTAGATGGCCGGGTAACTGGCCGAAAGGGTGTTCCTTGAACGGAACGCCTTGATTGTATAACACAGATTGTGATTGAATATGTCTTTTGCTGGTAAAAACGTACTTGTAACGGGTGGAACCCGAGGAATTGGTCGCTCGATTGTTGAATCGTTTGCCGACCAAGGCGCGAACGTAGCCTTCACCTTTAGAAGTTCGGTGGATGAAGCCACTTCGTTGGCCAAGGAATTGGAGGCGAAAGGCGTAAAAGCGATGGCCATTCAAGCCGACGCCGCCGATTTTGACGCTGCTGAAAAGGCCATTTCCGATATTATTGCCGCCTGGGGCTCGATCGATGTGTTGGTTAACAACGCTGGTGTGACCAAAGACGGCTTGATGATTCGCATGAGCGAAGCCGACTGGGATGCGGTGGTTGGAACGAACCTGAAAAGTGTGTTCAACTACTCAAAAGCGGTCTACCGGCCGATGATGAAACAGCGTTCAGGACGTATTGTCAACCTTTCTTCCATTGTTGGCGTTACAGGCAATGCCGGACAAACAAATTATGCGGCCTCCAAGGCGGGGATTATTGGATTTTCCAAAAGTCTTGCCAAGGAATTGGGAGCGCGTGGCGTGACCGTGAACGTGGTTGCTCCAGGTTATGTTGAAACCGACATGACCGCCACGATTTCCGAAGCCGCTCGCGAAGCCATGTTGGGATCGGTACCGGTTGGGCGCCCAGCCTCTCCGGCGGATATTGCATCGGCAGTAACGTTTCTAGCATCTGATGGCGCATCGTACATTACCGGACACGTGTTGCACGTAGACGGCGGATTGGCGATGTAAATTAAGGATGCGCGCTGCCAGCGCACCACCTAAGGCGAACGCTCGCTTTACGGGCCCTATTTATTGAATGGCCCTTTTTACGAAACAAAAGGGAAGGGCCTCTTAAAAAAACATTATGTCCAACGGACCTCGAAGGAGCTTTATTAAAGGGATCGACCTTACCAGTCGGGCCCAAGCAGAACGGAAAGAAGAAAATATCCGAGCCACGATGTCAGAACCCGAGCAGACCATGCCCGAACTGACTGTCGACGAGCTCCCCACCAAAATTAGAGAAGCCGTCAAGTCGGCTGGCTGGACTAAGCTTATGCCCGTCCAGCAACAAGCGATCCCGTATTTGCTCGATGGCAAGGACATGATTGTTCAGTCCAGAACGGGCTCGGGCAAAACCGGCGGGTTTCTTCTTCCGTTATTTAACCTATTGGACGAACGGCAGTTTGGCGCGCAAGCGTTGGTGCTTTCTCCAACCCGCGAATTGGCTCGTCAGATCCACGAAGAGTTTGACCGCCTGCGTGGCAAGCACAAGTTTTCGAGCGTGGTGATTTACGGCGGCGTGAAGTACGAAGCCCAAATCAAGGCATTGAAAGACGGCGCACAGGTGATTATTGGAACACCAGGCCGCATTTTGGACCATATTCAGCAGGGCCGCCTTATTTTGGACGATCTGCGCATGTTGGTGTTCGACGAAGCCGACGAAATGCTATCGATGGGTTTCTTCCCCGATATGTTGAAGCTAAAGCGGTATTTGCCTAAGAATCGGCAGTCTTGCATGTTTAGCGCCACCATGCCAACGCGCGTGCGGTATTTGTCCCAGCAGTTCTTAAAGGACCCCGTTTTTCTTTCCTTGAGCACGGGGAACGTGAGTGTTGATGCGATTGAGCACCAATATTACCGCGTAGACCGCATGATGAAGGATCGCATTTTGGTGCGCACCATCGAAATGGAAAATCCGGATTCAGCCATCATTTTTGCGAATACCAAAAGGGATGTAGAGTACTTAGGGGCCTTTTTGAAGAATTACGGCTACGACGTGGATCTGATTTCGGGTGACTTGTCCCAAGCAGCACGCGAGAAGGTGATGCAAAAAGTGCGGGACGGTAAGTGTCGCTTCTTGGTAGCGACCGACGTGGCTGCGCGAGGGATTGACATCACGGACCTAAGCCATGTGTTTATGTACGACCTGCCGCAGGACCCCGAGTACTATGTGCACCGAGCAGGACGCACGGCCCGCGCTGGAAAAACCGGAACGGCCATCATTTTGATTACTATCC
>JAURGV010000058.1 GCA_030833605.1 Rhodothermales bacterium | reverse complement strand
TGCAGCACACTGGACGTCACTTGTCCATGGATGCTCCGTTTAACGAAGACGACGACAACAGTTTGTTGGATGTTCTTCCTGACGATGACGACGCGAAACCGGACGATGCGTTGATGGATGAATCGCTCAAAATTGATATTGAGCGTGCATTGAATTTGCTTCATCCTCGCGAAGCTGAAATCACACGGTTATACTTCGGTATCGGGCGTGAGCACCCACTAACCCTGGAAGAAATTGGCCAGCGGTTTGGACTTACGCGCGAAAGAGTTCGTCAGATCAAAGAAAAAGCCCTTCGCAAACTTCGTCAGAAGCACCGTAGAGAAGAGCTTCAGATGCACATCGGCTAAGATTTAGCCTTTTCCGCTTTCTTTTTATTGCGTTTTCGTTTTTTCAACGTCAACACTACAATTGTACCCGCAAGGGTTAAAAGCGAAAAGCTCCACACTTTGCTGGAGAAGCTAGAGGCTTCGAGCGAGGCATTTCTGAGCTCGATTAGTACGTGTTGATCTTCTGAATGGATTTCTTCAGGATCATCTAACGCTATTTGTTTGTCCTGTACATCTGCCGTTAAAGTATGAAGGGTGTGACCTACGTGCGTAGAATACACCTCCATAAATTTGAACGGCTTAAAGAGTAGGACTAAAACAAACGCAAGAGCGGCGAGCGCTGCGAGTGACTTTTTCATCTCTTCTGGGTTCCGATGATTGCCCGGTTTTCTAAGGGGCTTGTGTAACAGTACGAAAAAACGAACTGCATTGTCAAGACGATGTGAAGATGCGTAAGCCCAACTATTTGGCAAGAATCCCATACATTATTACTATTGCAATCGTTTGGAGATAAACCTTTCCGCAGGAAACCATGTCTTGGATCAAAAACACCCTCGTCGATATCGCGATAACCGCGGTTATTGCTGTGTATGCCTTCACGCTTCCTATTTGGGGGTGGTGGATTATTGCGATTTACACGCCGCTTATGGTCCTATTAAAGGTTTTTGCGCTCTCTGGGGCTGCTAATGCTGTTCAGCGAAAAGCGAGTGATGTACCCGGTTGGTTTTATCATGCACTATACGCTGCCAACGTAGCCCTTTTGCTGTACGCTTCTTTCTTGGAGGCAGCGATAGGATGGGCGGTGATATGGATTCTGTCGACTATGGCTGAAGCTAAGAGCAGGCCCCAAAAAAGAAAATAAATAGGGCGCCAGACGCGATTTGATTACCAATTATTATACACTTCGCGCACTGGTCTCGGAATGGAAACCAAGGCTGGCTCATGCGACCATTGTAGACTGCTATTCGCAACACAAAGGCAGTCTCAAAATGGTGTTCGAGGACGCCTCGTCTGAATATTGGACTCTGAATATTGGCCTCCAAGCACCGAACAGGCACATATTTATGTATGTGGGTTCTAACAGGTCCCGAAAAAATGTCGTCAATGTTTTCGAAAGTTGTGTCGGAAAGCGGGTTGAAGATATTGATTTAGCGTACCGAGATCGACTTATTACCGTACAGATTGAAGGTGGGCGACGGTTGTATGTTGCTGTGTATGGATCCAGAGCGAATGTATTTTTGGAAGAAAATGGCCTTGGAGGCTCTACTCAAATTGGGGAGTCCGCGCGCGCACTAATAGTGGCTTTTCTGTCGACTAAAAATGCTGTATTGCCTGTCCCGAGGCCGTCACCTGCTCCTCCCGGTGAAGCCCTTATTGAACAAGCGCTCACAAAGGGGGGCTCCATTGCCAAACTGCTTCCTTTGTATCCGCCAGAAATCGTCGCAGAAATTTGGCACAAATCGGCTGGACAAGAAGATCCCTATTTAGCAGCCCAGGCCATTGCTGAAATTGAAAGCGCGCTGGAGAATCCCGAGCCACTGTTGTATTGGGATGAAAATAACATGCCCTTGTTTTCAACGATTCGCCTAGCGCATATAGCCCAAGAACCGGAAAAAATGGAGTCGTTCGACGCCGCCGTGCGCGTATGCGCACGGCGGCGGCTCGCTATTTCGCGCTTTTCCGGCCTATACGAACCGTTGCTGCGCTCCATACGCGTGCGACACGACCAAGCCGACAAAAGCTTGGAACGGGTGAAAAGCGCACTCGCCCAGCCAGAGCGAGCTGAAATCCACGAAAAAATGGGTCATCTCATCATGGCTCAAATGGGGTCCTACACCCCGGGAAGTGCTGAAATGGAAGCGCTCGACTGGCTGGGCGACGGCAAGCCATTGAAAATCAAAATGGATGCCAGGCTAACGGCCGTTGAAAACGCGACCATCTACTATGAAAAGGCCAAATCAGCCCGTGTTGCCCGAAAAATAGCCAGCGATCGGGTTACCCAATTGGAACGCTCAGTATCCGAACTCCGAAACATGGTGCTGGAAGTTGAAAACCTCCAAACCGAGCAAGAAGTCCAACAATTTAAGGAGCGGCACGCCAATTGGTTAGCCGCATTGGATAGAACCTCGACCGATGGGGACTCTATTCCTTATCGAAGATTTCAGTTGCAGCAGGGATACGAAGTCTGGGTGGGTCGAAATGCCAAACAAAATGACCAGCTCACACTAAAAGACGCTCGGAAATTTGATATCTGGTTGCATGCCCGGGGTGTTCCGGGCTCGCACACCGTCCTGCGCTTAAAAAATCGAGACGACAAACCTCCCGCGTTTATCATCGAACAGGCCGCTTCGATCGCGGCATGGTTTAGCAAATCGAAAACAAGCGGTTTAGCTCCGGTGATCTACGTGGAGCGCAAATACGTCCGAAAACCTAAAAAAGCACTACCTGGATCGGTCATGTTGGAGCGTGAAAAGGTTGTATTGGTTGAGCCGAAGTTGCCACCAGCCGTTCAATCCTGATTCTTCCCTGAAAAAATATCCGGATTCGGTTCGCCCGAAACTTCAAGCATCCCTAAAGCACCTTTGTCTGTTGCCCTAAAAATGGCATGGTCCACCAGCAAGTAGGTCCCCGGTACTTCAACTTTTAACTCGACCATAGCCGCGCCACCGGCTGGTATTAGGGTAGTTTGAATAGAATGATGGGTTGGAAAGGGGCCCCCTTCGCCGTAAACGGTGTCAAACATTTCCCCAATAATGTGGAATGATGAAATCAAATTTGGCCCTGCATTGCCTATGTAGAACCGAATCGTTTCTCCAACGCGAGCCTGTAGGGCATTATTTCCCGATAATGACCCCACAGATCCGTTAAACACCACATAATCCGGCTCCTCGGCAAGCGCTTTGGTCATACTAAACGGTTGGTACCCTTTTTGGCCGGTTGGTCCCATGGTGTAAAATTCGCCTTGAACCACATAATATTCGCGATCCACCCGGGGTAGGCCGCTTTTGGGTTCAACCAATACCAACCCATACATTCCATTTGCAATGTGCATGCCTACGGGCGCCGTTGCGCAATGATAGATGTAGAGACCAGGGTGAAGCGCGGTGAACGAGAATTCAGATGTCGCGCCAACGGGGGTTTTCGTCGCCATTCCACCCCCATGTGGCCCTGTTACAGCGTGAAAATCAATATTGTGCTCAAAATAATTGGCAGAGTGGTTCATCAGTTCAAACGCGACTCGGTCCCCTTCTTTGATTCGGATAAACGGACCGGGTACTTGCCCGCCAAAGGTCCAATACCGGTATTGAACCCCATCAGAAAGTTCACCGACCACCTCAACGGCTTCTAAGCGCACGTTGACGGTCGTGTTGTGTGAACGAGTTAAAGAATCTGGAACGGTCGGCGCCTGCGTAAGCTGGGCCTGTTCTTCTCCTTTGAAGGAGGCGGGATGGTCCCCGCCAAGTAGGGTGTCGCAGCTTATGCCAAACGAAAGCAGTATTAAAACGACGCCGGCTTGAAATACCCGAATGGTTGACATAATAGAATCCGTGCGTAACGTGGAGAAAGCTTACTTTCCATTTTAAGACAAATTTGTCCTAAAATAAACAGGGCAAATGTTTTTCCTTCAATCTCTACAACCAAAGAACAACCTTGCACCATCCAGTTTGTACTTTAACGCAGGTTTGGCGCAGGCCCTACCCCATTTGAAATCAGCACGGTACACACCTCTATGTCTTGGTGGGAATCTATTTTATTGGGTCTAGTTCAAGGCCTCACTGAATTTCTTCCGGTGTCTTCATCCGGTCATTTAGTTCTGGGCCAGCATATTTTAGGACTGGATAGTGCCAATGCGGGTGTTTTATTTGAGGTGATGGTCCATTTTGGAACGATTATGAGTGTTTTGTGGGTCTACCGAGAAAAGATCAGTCGATTGATTGTTGGATTCCTCAAACAAGCCGTACATCCCCGTCAGTTGGGTGCCGCTTACAAAGACGACCAACAGTTTCGTTTAGGCGTCCATATTCTAATCACCATGGTGCCTACATTTTTGGTGTATGCCGTGTGGGGCTCCCAAATCGAAGAAGCTTTTGGATCGCCTCGCTTGGCGGCAGGCATGCTACTGGTCACCGGAACGCTGCTGCTGCTAACCAAATTTAGGCCTTCGCCCAATGGCCGGATAACGGCCCCGAAAAGTATCGTCATCGGCTTTGCTCAAGCACTGGCCATGATACCTGGGATTTCTAGATCGGGATCGACCATTTGTGCCGCGCTATACCAAAATGTCGAGCCTGAAGAAGCGGCCGATTTCTCCTTTTTAATGCTAATGCCGGTTGTAGTCGGTGCTACCATTTTTAAGGTGAGTGAGGCCCTCTCCCAATCAGCAGCTGCTAATTGGGGAGTTTTACTGCTTGGAACGGCCGTCGCCTTCTTTTCCGGCATCGTGGCCATCCGCTTGGTACTCAACTTTGTTAGACGAGGCCAACTGCAATACTTCGCTTTTTATTGCTTTATTGCCGGTGGTATCGGCCTATGGCTTCTGTAGCCTCTTGTGCCTCGTCTCATTTTGATAAAATTCCCTTAAGATTCGGCTGTTGCGCCCGATAAAAGGAGTGGACTCTCTTCGCCAAGCACGTTCGCAGGGCAAGAAATGCCAATGAACTCCTTCGTAACTGAATTTTCTAGGGACAACGTCAATGAATTATCGCATCTTTGTGGTCGACGACGACCGGCACTATGCTCGTATGCTTAGCTACCGGCTCGATAAAAATGCGAATTACCACGTAAAAGTGTTTAATTCCGGCGAAGAGGTGCTAAAAAGTCTCGACGAAAAGCCGGATTTGATGCTGCTGGACATCATGATGCCCGGAATAGATGGCGTAGAAGTATTGCGCCAAACCATAACGAGGCACCCGGAAATTCCTGTCATTATGGTTTCGGCCCAAGGGGTTATCGATACAGCGGTAGAAGCGATGAAAATCGGCGCCTACGACTATATCACGAAAGGCCAGGACGACTTGGTTAAGCTCGACTCCATTGTTCGCAATGTGCTTGAGAAAGTATCCTTGGAACGCGAAGTCGAAACCCTACGAACCGAAGTCACCGAGAAATATCAAGTCGGAGGTATGATTGGTGAGTCACCGGCCATTCAACACGTATTTCGGATGATTGACAAAGCGACACGTGGAGACCTCACAGTCGCTATTCAAGGTGAAAGTGGAACGGGAAAGGAGCTCGTTGCAAAAGCTATTCACTATGCTTCCGGTCGTAAACGGGGACCATTCGTTGTCGTCAACTGCGCTGCTATCCCACGTGACCTCATGGAAAGCTAGTTTTTCGGCCATGAAAAGGGATCGTTTACAGGTGCACATGCCCGGAAAATTGGAAAATTTGAGCAAGCCGACGGAGGGACCATTTTCCTCGACGAAATCGGTGAGCTGGATCTGGACCTTCAGGCAAAACTTCTTAGAGCATTGCAAGAAGGGGAAATTACACGAGTTGGCGGAAGTGAAACCATCGACTTTAGTGCTCGCGTTATTAGTGCGACCAATAAAGACGTAGTCAAAATGATTCATGAGCATAAGTTCAGAGAGGATCTGTACTACCGTCTATTTCAGTTCCCTGTACCCCTTCCTCCACTTAGGGAGCGCGGTCAAGACTTGTTACTGCTATCGAATTACTTCTTCCGGGAGTACACCAAGTCGCATCCTGAATTCAAAGGCAAAAAATTATCGACGGAAGCCCGACGCGCCATTGCAAACCACACATGGCCCGGTAACATCCGCGAACTCAAAAGCGCTATCGAACGCGCCATATTGTTGAGCGATTCGGCTGAAGTATCCGCTGCTGACCTTATGATTACAGACCTAACGAATATCTCGCCATGGTCCGAAAGAATGACTCTAGCGCAGGCGGCAGAAACCAAATTTACGCATCAATACAACGAGCCAACGCCGGCAGATACTCGATCGGTTACGGCTTCTTCTCCTTCTTCCATGGAAGATGACGAAGAAATTTCGTTGGAAGATGAAGATGGCGGAATCCGCTCACTCGAAGAACTCAAGCAACGGGCTGTTGAGCGAGCTTATCGCTTGTGTGATCAAAACGTCGATCGTGCAGCTGTTGAATTGGGAATCGGAAGGGCAACCATGTACCGATTGCTTCGTAAGTTCGACATGATGGACTAACGGCGGCGCCTTGCTCTCTTGTAACGACAACGCGCTCAGATAATTTAACTGGAGCGCACTATGCGATTGAGTGAGTACGAACGAAGCGTTCAACGTGAAATCGAAAAATGGCAGCACGGAGATGTCTCCTTGGTGGCTCAGGCCATGAATTGGGCGATGGCTCCCATGGATTGGGTCATTGAACGAGTGGTTCCTAACGAAATCATCGACCAAGTCGACAAAGCTGTTTCGCAGTTTCTTTCCGTTCTGAATGAAGGTTCTACGTGGACCTACGATCCGTCAGAGGTGCTAAAAGGTGCCAAAAAACAAGGAATCGAAGTTAGCTCCATTGCTGAACTCCAGAATGCAGATCTGACCAAACTAGACGTTCTATCCAAAAGCTATTTTTCCGAAAACGCTATTTTGGCCGCTGTTGAAGGCGGTGGAACGGGTTTAGGCGGCGCTGTGCTGATTGCTGCAGATATCCCGCTTTTGTTTGGAATCAATCTCCGTCTCATTCAGCAAATTGGTGCTTCCTACGGGTTTGACGTGAGCAGTCCACAATTTGGACCATTGGTTCTTTCCATATTTAACGTAGCCGCTTCGGGTTCACGAGAGTCAAAAAACGATTCCTTGAGAGAAATCACAGTGGCTGCGGCAGCCGTTGCCCACGCGTCAGATTATAGAGGAAGAGTAAGCGGAACGTTCAGGGATCAAAACCGACATCTTCCCCGCGAAATAGCCAAAAACATTGCCGGACGGAAAATTGCACAGTTAATTCCTATTGCTGGAGCCGCAATTGGGGCCGGAATCAACTATTGGTTCACAACCGAAACGGCAGAGACGGCGTATATGCTGTTCCGCGCGCTGTATATTGAGCGTAAGGAGCGCATGTAGTGCTCCTTATTGTCCCCTGCGATCAATCAAAGGGGCCGCGTGCCTACATCTGTACCGAACTCGAATGCCTTTAGTCGCAATTGTTGGACGCCCCAATGTCGGGAAGTCCACGTTTTTTAATCGTCTCACCGAAGCTCGTACTTCTATTGTTCATGACGAACCTGGCGTAACCCGGGATCGAATTTATGGACATGTGGAGTGGGGTGGACGCGTTTTTTCAATTGTGGACACGGGTGGATTTGTGTCCAACTCGGCCGATCGATTTGAGGCAGCGATCCGTGAACAGGTTCATTTGGCGATCGAAGAAGCCGATATGATCTTATTTGTGAACGACGTAACCACCGGCGTAACGGATTTGGATCAGGAAATGGCCGATGTGCTTCGTAAGTCAGACCGGCCTGTTTTGGTGATTGGTAATAAAGCCGATAACGACGAACGTCGTTGGGATGCACACGCGTTGTATGAACTGGGCTTCGAGCATGTGTATGCACTGAGCTCCATCAATGGCATGGGCACCGGCGACTTATTGGATGCCGTAGTTGAACTGCTTCCAGAAGAAGAGCCCGTTGAAGAAAACAGCAACACTCGAATTGCAATTATTGGCCGCCCGAATGTGGGTAAATCCTCGTTGACCAACGCGCTATTGGGCACGGAGCGATCTATTGTCACCGAAATTAGCGGCACCACAAGAGATTCGATTGATTCCACCATGAAATATCATGGTCGAGAGTTGGTTTTGGTCGATACGGCTGGACTTCGAAAACGGGCCCGCGTGAAGGAAAACGTAGAGTTTTACGCGTATTTGCGCACCGAGCGAGCGATTGAGTCGTGCGATGTAGCCGTTTTGCTACTCGATGCCACCGAACCCCTTGAGTCGCAAGACATTAAGGTGTTGTCGCAAGCCGAAAAAATGAAAAAAGGGTTGGTCATTGCGATCAACAAATGGGATTTGATCGAGAAGGAAACCAATTCCGTAAAAGAGTACGAAGAACGAATCGCGGAACGCTTGAAAACTCTCGAGTACATCCCGGTTATTACCATTTCCGCGCATACCAAGCAACGCGTCCATAAACTATTGGATAAAGTGCTGCACGTCGAAGCCGAGCGTAACAAACGCATTTCTACGTCGGAATTGAACGATTTTTTGGCCGTTGTTACCGAACGTCACGCCCCACCGCTGTACCGCAACCAGCGGGTTAAAATTAAATACGTAACGCAAGTACGAACGGCGCCTCCCGTGTTCAATTTCTTTTCCAATTATGCCAAAGGGATTGCCGAATCGTACCAACGCTATTTAGAAAAACAGCTTCGCATTTGGTTTGGATTTGAAGGCGTCCCGATCAAAATGGTCTTTAAACAGAAATAGTTACGGCAGCAAAACATTCCTATAGCAGTATTCGATCGGATTTTGAATCCGGTCACTTTGAGCCCCTCTATCTGATGTACGGTGAGGAGCGCTACTTTATTGATAGTCTTCAAGAGTTGCTGTTGAGCAAAGCACTGGCTCCGCACGAAAAAGACTTCAACCTGGACGTTTTATATGGTTCGGAAGTGGATGCCCAAGCAGCGCTCAGTGCGTGCAGGGCATTTCCGATGATGGCCACGAGACGGGTTGTTGTGATTAGAGACTTCGATAAAATGAAAGACAACGGCGTGTTTAAGCTGTTGTCAGACCAGCATAACCCAGCCTGTGTTGTTTTTTTGGTGTGTTCGGGTAAGCCTAATCTTAGCCGCCACCCCTACCGAGCACTCAAAGAGGGTGGAATCGCTATGGAGTTTAAGGCGTTGTACCCCAATCAGTTGGCGCCTTGGATTGAGCAACTAGCCAAGGAAAAAGGGTTCGCTATCGAGCCTAAGGCCGTCCATATGTTGTCCGACTATGTCGGCCCTTCCTTGTCTGCAGTATCGGCTGAGCTAGGGAAACTGTCTGCCTTTGTGGGGGAACGTGAAGTTCTTCGAGCCGAAGACGTTGTGCAGGCGAGTGGTCAGACCAGGGAGTTTAATGTCTTCGAATTGCAACGGGTGGTCGGCGAAAAGCGCCTAGACGAGGCCATGCGCATAATGGAACGATTGTTGCAGCAGTCTTCATCGAGCAGCGCGGAAGCAAATCGCATCGTTTCTGTCCTGACATCGTTCTTTATAAAACTGTGGCAACTGACAGGATTGCAGGGTCAGCGAGTTCCCGAAAATAAGATGGCATCCGCCATTGGGGTTTCACCCTATTTTTTAAAGGAGTATCTTGCGTCCTTGCGACGATATGACAAAAGAGCCCTCGATAATGCGCTTTCTAGCCTATTAGCGGCAGATTACGAGTTAAAAGGGGGTAGCCAGCGAAGTAACCGGTTGATACTCGACCTGTTGTTCCGCCGGATTTTGGCATCCTGAAACGACGGATTGGGATTATTTTGATTAATTCGGAGACGAATTAACAATAACACCACAATTCAAAACGTTATAAAGGCAGACATCTTGTCACGTTGCTGGTACTTACGAATTTTAGTCGGGAGAGATCCCGTAGATTACCTATAAACTATGATTGACACCGAAAACGCAGGAAAGCTCAAGAAGCGTACGCTTACGGTGAAGGCGTCGGAATTTGGATTGTTGGGAAACATCAATCCAAACAACCGGCATTTTGAAGCTCTCAATCAAATGAGTGACGAAGACCTCATGTCCCAATTTCAGATGGGAACGGTCGAGGCATTTGATATTTTAGTGAGTCGATATAAAGATCCGCTCACTAACTACATCTATCGATTTTTAGGCGACATGAAGGAGTGCGAAGACCTCCTTCAAGAGACCTTCCTTCGTGTATATCGTAACAGGCATTCTTATCGTCGAATTGCTAAATACTCCACGTGGTTATATACCATTGCGGGTAACTTGGCGCGTTCGGAATACCGCAAACGCAAACGTCGTCGTTTGTACTCGTTGCAATCCGTAAACCGGGATGACGAAGAGTACGAAGTAGAGATTCCAGACGAAACGTTTAGCCCCGACAAGCACACTGAGTCGACCATTCAGGACTTCTTCATTCAAGAAGCTTTGCGCCAGATTCCAGAGGAATTTCGTGAGGTAGTGGTTTTGCGTGACGTTCAGCAGTTGGCTTACGAGGAAATTGCGGACATTACTGGTTTGCCCATGGGTACCGTAAAAAGCCGTATTAATCGCGGTCGTACCAAGCTGCAAAGTTTGCTAAAAGAAGTTTATTCACCGCTTTCGGACTAAGTTCGTTAAGCCTGGAAATGCCCCCAACCGTGCCAAAATGAAGCACATTGGCGGCGAGAATCGTGTGGTCCGGTGGCTAAAGCCACCGGACCACTATTTTTTTATACAAGTGCGCAGGAGCTCTAGCCTAACATCGAAAAATCCAACTGTGAATCTTAATCGGAATTGAGAACCTTCTTTTCAGACAAGTGTTGAGATTGGGAAAGGAATCACTTTGCTGTCGCTTATGCCAGACGGTTACCACCCAGATTATTCAGAACATTCAGATGAGCAACTCGACGAACTCCTTTGTGAGTACGTCGACGGCACTATGGATCATGCCGTTCGCGCTGCCTTTGAAGAATATCTAGAAGCCAATCCTGAATTGGCCAAACATGCGCGTTGTTTATGCCAGACACGAAGCATGTTGTGTTCCTACGGGTGTAGACATCCTAACGAAGAAAGTGTTCAGGATCAGGTCCGAAAACGCGTTGCAGGCGAATTGATTCGACAGGATCGGTCAGAAGCGGTGTTGGTGCAGCGGCTCGGACGCGCTGCCGTTTTGACATCCTCCATAAGTCTGGTGCTTATTTTGGCTATGACTGTGGGGTACACGGCTGTTCAACAGGCCAAGTCCACGCTTCAGCAAACCAATACAGTCGATTCGTTAGGGGATACCATGGTTCTCCCCACGGATGCCTACGGACAGCCCCTC
>JAURGV010000057.1 GCA_030833605.1 Rhodothermales bacterium | reverse complement strand
GTCCCGGGAATAACATTCGATGTAAACAAAGGCGACCAGGTCTGGCCAAATAGGACTTGATGCGACTGATAGGTCCAAACGATATAAGCGTGTCGGAGCCGAAGCATGTTGACGTTATCGTTGGTGGCGCCAAAAAAATCGCCTTCTATGCGGGCGGCTAATACCCCCGGAATGCCCTCTGACGTAATACTGCTCACGGCGACTCTGGACTGGAACGCCGCCAGCAACAAGTTGCTGTTGCTGCTTTCTTCCGATTTTTCCAGTGGGAAGAGATGAAACTGGCCCTCCCTCACCTGAAGAACTTGCCGGGTATCGTAAATGCCTTCGGTTCGGACATAACCCTCAAATTGGATCTCTTGACCGTATGCGCGCCCAGTCAATACGAGCACGAACGTGACCAATGCGACCTTCGCGACCAATGCGACTTTCGCGACGCCGTAAATCAGTTTGCGCGAGTCAAAATGAGGAATGAACATGGAATTCTGGCCGTGGCCTAATGGGTAGATTCGGGTTCAATGCTTCCGGTTTCGCCCCATATTCGGAATGGGCACCCACCTGAATGTACGGGGATTCCCTCCATTTTGTAGAGGGAATCCTTATAAGAGCGGGCGATTGAAAATCGCCCGCTCTTCAAGGGATGATTCGAATAAAACCCAGTACCCTGCCAGAGACCTTACTTCACAAACAAGATGTCGCGATAGGTGGGAAGCTGCCACAAATCGCCAGCTGTAATGCGCTCGAGCCGATCGGTTGCGTGACGGACCTTATTCATGGCTGGAATCACCTTGTGGTACATGTGGTGCGCTTTTTCGTGCACGGTAGAACCACCAAGGTCCTTGTTGACGTCAATCAACTTGCCCAACGCGACTTGAAGTTCGTCAATGTAAGCCGCCATATGCGTCGCTACTTCTTTGACTCCTTTGGTTGAAATACCCGCTTTTTTACCATTTACTAGCGTTTTATTGAGCGTTCCTAGGTACCTAGTAGCCGCCGGCATTACCATCGTGCGGGCCATCGATTCCGTGGTTTCCGCTTCGATGTTGATTTTCAGGAAGTACTGTTCAACCCAAATCTCTTCGCGACTACGCAACTCTGCTTCAGAAAGCACACCATAGGTCTCGAAAAGCTTGATGTTTTTCTCGGAAATGAAGGTTTCCAGCGCATCCAACGTGGTTTTCAGGTTCAATAAACCACGTTTTTTGGCTTCCGCATGCCATTCATCCGAATAATTGTCTCCTCCAAAAATGATGGCCTTTGATTCGTGAACGGTCGAGCGAACAACCTCTGCCACCGCTTTTTCAAGGGTTTCGCCCTTTTTAAGCTTGGCGGCTAGTTCATTGCCCATTTCTTCCAAGGCTTCGGCGGCAATAGTATTCAGCACCGTATTCGGAAACGAAACACTTTGGCTCGATCCCACGGCACGGAATTCAAACTTATTACCCGTGAACGCAAAGGGAGACGTTCTATTTCTATCGCCGGCATGGCGAGGTAGGTCCGGAAGAACGGGCGTACCCAATCCTAATAAACCACCTTGCTTACTTCCTTTCGCCGATCCTTTTTCAATTTGGTTGAACACGTCTTCGAGTTGTTCACCCAAGAAAATCGAAATGATGGCGGGAGGCGCTTCGTTGGCTCCCAAGCGATGATCGTTTGCAGCGGAAGCCACCGATACCCTTAACAGGTCTTGGTGACGATAAACCGCTTTGATTACAGCCGCACAGAAAAACAAGAACTGGAGGTTATCGTGCGGATTGTCGCCGGGCTCAAGTAGGTTGAGGCCCGTATCCGTTCCAAGAGACCAGTTGTTGTGTTTACCGCTACCGTTAACACCTTTGAAAGGTTTTTCGTGAAGCAAACACACCATACCGTGTTGGCGCGCAATGCGTTGCAGCGTAATCATGATGAGTTGCTGATGATCACACGCGATGTTCGTGTTTTCATACAACGGTGCGATTTCATACTGGCTCGGAGCGACTTCATTGTGCCTGGTTTTAACCGGAATCCCCAAACGGTACAATTCTTTTTCCGTCTCCAACATACACGTCAACACGCGATCTGGGATGGATCCGAAGTAGTGATCGTCCAATTCCTGGCCGCGAGGCGGCTTAGCACCGACCAACGTTCTTCCGCAGGTCATCAGGTCAGGCCGGCGGAAATAGTACTGCTCATCGATCAAGAAATACTCTTGTTCAACGCCTACCGTAGAAGTGACTTTGCTTACATCCTTGTGCCCAAACAAATCAAGAACGCGTAGTGCTTGCTTGTTGATAGCTTCCATGGAACGCAGCAACGGTGTTTTGGCGTCTAGCGCTTCCCCACTCCAGCTCGCAAATGCGGTCGGAATGGCTAGGTACGACCCACCCGAATTCTCAATGATGAAAGCCGGAGAGGTCGGATCCCAAATGGTGTAACCGCGAGCTTCAAATGTGGCACGAAGGCCGCCGCTTGGGAAAGATGACGCATCGGGCTCGCCCTGAATAAGCTCGCTTCCCGTAAACCGAGCTATCGCTCCACCCCCTTTGTTGGGCGTGATGAAGGAGTCATGCTTTTCAGCGGTTGAGCCGGTCAGTGGCTGAAACCAATGGGTAAAGTGAGTCGCTCCACGATCTACGGCCCACTCTTTCATGGCCATCGCTACGGAATCTGCAATCGTTAGGTCTAGCTGATCACCGTTGTCAATGGTCCTGAGCAAGCTTTTGTAGATCTCCTTGGGGAGGCGATTTTTCATTTCCTCCAATCCAAAAGCGTTCTCTCCAAAAATGCGCTCGATGTCCATAGGAACGGGATGATTTCCGTTGGCATTGGACGCGTATTTGGTAGCGGCAATAAGATTATAATCTGACTTATGGCGACTCATGGTACTTCGTGTTGTTTTCTTGTCGTGAGAAGGTTTTAATCTTGGTAATCAAGCGTCATCGGTTCAAGGGGAACGACGCGGGAATCTTTATAGCTGGATAAAACGATTGAGGTCGAAGTCCCATGCACTCCCGGCCAACCTTGGATGGTCGAAAGAAGGCGCTCTAGCCCAGAGGTGTTTTTAATTAACACCCGTAAAATGTGGGACCCCTCACCGGTGATGGAATGCACTTCTTGCACTTCTTCCAGCTTTTTAGCGCGCTCAACAAAACCGGGGTAGTGCTTTGAGCTTTCTACCATGACCCGAATGAAAGCGGCAATGTCAAAACCGACCCGCTTAGGATTTACAACGGCTCGGTAGCCTTCAATGACGCCGCGCTCTTCCAGCTTTTTCATGCGCTCGCTCACAGATGGGACGGAAAGCCCTACTTCATCAGCAACTTCATTTCGCTTGATCCGACCTCGTTCTTGCAATAACTCAAGAATGCGAACGTCTATTTCATCAATACGGGTCATTTCGGAGTTTTGACTTAATTTTATTAGGTCACAATATAATGTCGCCTTTGTTTTATGCCAAACATTGAGTTTGTGAATTAATAATGTCGAATTTCATTTCCGCTGCATCTGGTGTTGGTTAGAGATCCCAAGGCAAAATTCCGTGCGCTTTTGTGAAGCAACCTTTTTGATAGGAATCGGTTTGGCTCGGTCATATGGATTCACTTACGCAAATAGTACTTGGGGCCGCCATTGGCGAAGCCGTCGTAGGAAAAAAAGGAAGGCAGAAAAGGTGCCGGTTGGGGAGCCGTTTTAGGAACCCTCCCGGATCTTGATGTACTAGTCTACCCATTTGTGGACCAAGTAAGTCAACTTGCGGTGCATCGCGCGGCTTCCCATTCGTTCCTAATAGCAATTTTAGTCGCACCGTTAATTGGATGGTTGTTAAAACGGCTGCATCAGAACGGAGAGGCTAAGACGAAAGAATGGGCTTGGATGGCCTTTTTGGTTCTCGTGACGCACGCCGGAATCGACTTATTCACGGTGTACGGCACCCAAATCTGGTGGCCCATCAGTGATACGCCGTTTTCGCTGGATAGCATCTTCATCATTGACCCGTTCTACACGACGCCATTGACGTTAGGGGTTTTAGTTGCCCTGGTCGTGAAGCGTAGCAGCCGCAAGCGAGCGTACGCCAACATTTTGGGTATCATGCTCAGCACACTGTATTTAACGTGGAGTTCGGTTGCAAAACTCACCTCGCAAGGCGCCTTTCGGCAAGGTTTAGCCTCAAAAGGTTACCATACCGAACGGTTGTTAACCGTTCCCACCCCGCTAAACACTCTGTTGTGGATGGGCATTGGAATGGACAACGATTCGCTGCGGGTTGGCTTGTATTCCGTATTAGATAGTAAAACGCCCAATCGGTTTTTATCCTTGGGTCGAAACTCCGATCTCCTTGTGGGCCATACCGATGATCGAGCGGTCGCTCGCTTGATGTGGTTTACCAAAGGTTGGTATGTTGTTGAGGAAGATTCACTGGGTCTGCTTTGGTCCGATTACCGCTTTGGTCGTAGCGATAGTTGGCTGGACGAAGACGGCAGCCCGGTTTTTCAATTTCGACTGGTGCAGGACTCCACAGGCACCTATTCCACGTTTGAGCAGTTGCGACCCGGATTTGGAGACCCCGTAGAAACGTTGAAAAAGGTGTATGAACGGGCAAAAGGGATAGATTGAACACCTTCTTAAAATTCTCACCGTCATTCTTGGTGTAAACACCCGTATATTTGCAGACTGTTTGCCTTTGGGCAAACACGGGCCCGTAGCTCAGTGGTTAGAGCAGTCGACTCATAATCGATTGGTCGTAGGTTCAAACCCTACCGGGCCCACACGTTGAAACCCCATCGGCCGTAGGTCGGTGGGGTTTTGACGTATTTTGCCGAGTACGTTTGAACCGTATCAGGTTCACGTGAGGAAGGCGCAGCCTTCCGACACACGAGAAACCGAAGGTTTCGACTGATGAGAAGCGAAGCTTCGAACTAAATTAGCACGTAGTGCGAATAAACCCCCGGGCTTTTTTTGCTGAGGGAAAGATAGATTAATTTCTCGTAAAGGCTTTTTAACCTTGATTTGCGTCCGATACCCAATGTATCTATCAAGGTGTCATCATGAGCTTCAATCATTCAAAATTTTTTGAAGAGGCCGTCCGACAAAGTCCAGCTTCAGTCGTCATTACAGATGTGCATGGCAATATCCAGTACGTAAATCCCAAGTTTGAACACCTAACGGGATACACACTCGCCGAAGTAATTGGTAAAAACCCTCGGGTTCTCAATTCCGGATACACTCCACCGGAGGGGTATACCGAAATGTGGGAAAAGCTAGTCAACGGCGAAACGTGGCGTGGAATATTCCGAAATAAGAAAAAAAACGGCGAGGTGTATTGGGAATCCGCTTCCATCTCTCCCATGCAGGGTGAAAGTGGTCAAACCACTCACTACATGGCTGTAAAAGAGGATAATACGCTGCAGCACGATAGTGAGGAGGCGCTTAAACTCGCTTTTAATACCATTCGTGTTCAGCAGATGCAAATGTTGGATGAGTTGGAAGAAGCTCGAGAAACACAGCGTCGAATTCTTCCTCAAAAAATGCCTCAAATAGGCCAAACCACTGCGCATGTTAAATACGTCCCATTCGGTCAGGTTGGTGGCGATTACTACGATGTGGTGCAGGTTGGGGATGACACCATCGCATTCCTCATCGCCGATGTCACCGGTCATGGAGTTTCAGCCGCGCTAATATCCTGCTTATTATCCTCTGAATTCCGAAATGCGTTGGATCATATAGCCCATCCAACTCACGTTTTGGAGGCTGTCAATTCCGCGCTAATGGATGTTTTACCAGACGGTCACTTTGCTTCAGCGATTGTGGGAAAACTTGACACGTCTGTTGGCAAACTTACCTACACTGTCGCGGGACACCCGGACCTTCTCATTTATCGGGCGCATTCAGGGAAAGTTGAACGCAGGACCACCGATGGGATGTTGCTCGGAATGATCTCCAAAGAAATGGCCGAATTCGCCTGTGAATCAATCAGGGTTTATGCCGGTGATCGGATTTTCCTCTATTCGGATGCGTTTATAGAGGTCGAAGATGCAAAAGGTGAACAATTGGGAATCGACGGTTTTGCAAAACTGATCGAAGACCACGTTCAAATGGACACCGGAAGTTGCGTAGAAGGTATATATGCCGACTGCCTTTTGTATTCGAAAGACGATGGATTTAGCGACGATGCTACGATCTTGTGCTTGCACTATGGAGGGTAATTCTCACAGGCATAGCGATATATCGTCAAGTCTAATTCCCTGGAAGCGCAAACGCTACATACGTCCCGCCACTCGGGGCTCCGTTTTTGCCCCCACCAGCGGCGATTACGATGTACTGTTTCCCATCGACCATATACGTGGAAGGGGTTGCATTACCCGAAGCCGGAAGCGGCGCCTCCCAAAGGACTTCTCCTGTTAGTTTGTTGAATGCCCTGATGGTTTCGTCGTACGTGGTGGCTGCTATGATGAACAGCCCGTTTTGGGTGACAATCCCACCCCCGTAGTTGTCGGTCCCCGTATTCGTCATCCCCTGAGCTGCAAGCTCTGGGTATACGCCGAATGGAATACTCCAACGAATAGTGCCTTCATTCAGATCAATGGCATTGAGCGTTCCCCAAGGGGTCATGTTGCCGGGATACCCTTCGTGGTCTTGGAAAATGTCAATTACCGACAGCCGATAAGGCAAATCGAACGGAGTGGAGCCAATTTTTGCTTTAGAAGCATCGATTCCGGTCTCCAAGTAGTCCACAATGGCTTCTATTTCGCCTCGGCGTAACACGGATGCAAAAGCAGGCATCAATCCATTTCCTTCCCGAATTTGGGCGACGATTTCGTCTCGATTCTTCCGTTCAAAAACCCCTTCCAACGAAGGTCCAAGGCCGCTTCCTTTGCGATCCTTTCCGTGGCAACTAGAACACTGCGCTGCATAGACCGACTCATCGCTCGGTACCACGAGTTTCAACAGCCACCCTTGTTCATTGGAGTTCACATAGAGCAGACCTGTCTCGGGATCAAAGGCTGGTCCGCCCCATTCCCCTCCGCCATCCGTTCCTGGGTAAAGAATAATCCCAGTCGTATCGGGCGTTGCCCATGCACCATCCGTGCTGTACGCATGAAAGGTGGCTAGTGCGCTGGCATGGGCCTCGGGGGTGCGCTGCGTTAGATCATCGATGGTCAATGTTTGACGAGCTACAGCAGGAGGTAAAACGGGGAAAGGCTGCGTTGGGGCCGTCCATTCGCCCGGTAACGTGGGACCTGGCATGGCCACTTCCTCAATCGGAAACAATGGTTCTCCGGTTAGGCGTTCTAAAACGAACACGTGACCCGTTTTGGTGACTTGTGCGATCGCATCTACCGGTTTTCCATCTCGTTGAACCGTAATCAAGGACGGTGGAGACGGAAAGTCGCGGTCCCAAAGGTCGTGTCGAAGGCCTTGAAAATGCCAAATGCGTTCGCCCGTGCGAGCATTAAGGGCCAAAATGGTATTCGCAAACAGATTATCTCCTTCACGATTGGCCCCGTAAAAGTCAAAGGAAGCTGAACCGGTTGATGCAAAAGCGATTTCGTTTTTCACATCAAGGGTAATCCCGCTCCAAGCATTGGCTCCTCCCACCACCTTCCAGGCATCTTCAGGCCAGGTATCGTAACCAAATTCTCCGGGATGAGGGATGGTATGAAAAGACCACCTGAGAGCGCCGGTGTTTATGTCATAGGCTCTAATGTCGCCCGGGGCGCTGGGTAAGGACTCTGGGACTGAACTGCCCATAATTAATAGGTCCTCAAACACGACGCCGGGCGTGCTTGCGCTCACCGAAAGACCTTCAATCGGCCTTCCAAGTCCCTCGCGCAGGTCCACTTCACCATTGACACCGAAGGAAAGAATGGGTTGACCCGTCAGACGGTCTAACGCTATGAGCCGATTTCTGTAGTTGAATAGGACCCGATCGCCCGTCACGACTACGCCGCGGTGCCTAAAGCGGGGTGAATTCGTGGCATCTGGAGTGGGGTCAAAGCGCCATATTTCTTCACCAGTGGCTGCATTTAAGGCAAAAACATCGAGTTTCGGCGTCGCGGCATACAAAATCCCGTCGATGACGATGGGATTGGCCTGCATTTCGGAGCCTTCAAAGGCGTCTCCCGTGTCGTACGTCCACGCTACCTCCAATTGCCCAATATTCTCAGGCGTAATCTGGTCGAGTGTCGTGTAGTGGGTGTTATCCGTGTTTCCGCCGTAAACCGCCCAATCATTGGGGTTAACGGGGTCGGGTGCTGGAGAACAAGCCGAAATAAATAGGCCTACGCCCAATCCGAGCGGGGCCATTAAACGAAACGATAGATGCATAGCGGACGCTTGGGAAAGTGAAGCGACCATAATAACCGTTTCTGCCGACGTAAAAAACTAGCCGCCTATTTCACAGGTCATATCGTTACCGCAGCACATAGGAGATTTTACTTTGCCGTGTCCATCAGGGCATTTCGATACGGCTACTTGTGCACCAGCTCCTGTGGTAATGGTCTCATGGACCAATTCTTTGCCGCAATGACCACACGTCATCGTTCCTACACTCATTCCACATTTTTTACAGGTATATGCTGCCATCGTGCTTCCTTTTACGTAATCGGTTGATTGAATCGAAGGGCGTCGCTCACTAATAGCAACGTTCAATTACTAGGAATATACGGGTGCTTGCCTAACAATCCGAAAACAAGAGCTCGCCGTTCCGGAATATTTTGCAGGTCGCGGAAAAACCGTGCCAACGGGTCCCAATAGAGACGAGATACTGCACCGTTTCACCGTTTTCTTCCATTTCAAAAGGATGATTTGCTCCCAACACGGATCGCTTGGAAGACACGACATTCCCGTCATAGCGAACAACTTCCAGACCCGTTAGGGTTGATCCAGGAGCGTCAATGCGGTGGCCGTTATATACGATGGTTTTCATACAGAGGGTATCGGCATTTGAAGCAGCTAGATTAACTCCATCATGTACGGCGACTGGGATGAATGTGCATTTCGACCTATTTCCTATAAATAATTAGGGCGCCCATCGATTTTCAATCGATGGGCGCCCTAAAAAGAACACTATGGTCTATGCGTCGACGCTACTTCATCAACGTCATCATCTTCGTGAACTCACCTTTTGGCGTGCTCAGTCGGTAGATGTAAGCACCACTAGGCAAATTCGATGCGTCGAAGGACGCTTCGTGTGTACCAGCGCTTACCGTGCCCCGAACCAGCACACGGACTTCACGACCCATCAAATCATAAACCACAAGGCTAACCTGAGCTGCCTCTGGAAGAGCGAAGCTGATGGTTGTTTGCGGGTTGAATGGGTTTGGATAGTTGCCTTGAAGCGTGACTTCCATCGGAATGTTGGATTCGTCTGAATCGAATGCATTGGTGGCTCCTTTGCCCGCTACGCCTGCAACGATTGCTGCCCAGTCCGACATAGCGCTGTTTGAGCAGCCATGCTTCTTGTGTCCATCACCCAGATTCAACGCGACGATGATCTGTTCGCAGGAACAGCCCCCCGTGGACTCCATGGTGTAGGTCGTGTTGTTTCCACGGTCTGATCCGCCACTTGTCGACTTGCCTTTTAAAGCATTCTGAAGGAAGGCATTGGCATCGAAGTCGAAGCGCCAGCGATTCTGGCCCCAACCCACGTTGTCAATTGTGCCGGTACTCGGGCAGAAGTCTACTGCATTCGGTACCGAGTCACCGTCCGCATCCGGATCGCAGGCATCACCGATACCATCTCCATCAGTGTCGGCCTGATCAGCGTTAGCGACGAGAGGACAGTTGTCAACGTCATCATTCACGCCATCGCCGTCATAGTCAGGATCTGGAACATTGCTGCACGCATCACCAACTCCATCATTGTTACTATCAGCCTGATCGGAATTTGCGACTACGGGGCAATTGTCGAGGGAATCTTTAATACCATCTCCATCTGTATCTGGGTTGGTGGGGCTGGTTCCTTTTGCGTGCTCAGTAGAGTTTGACCATCCGTCTCCATCGGTGTCGACGTTACTGTCATCAATCAAATCACACGCGTCCCCGGTACCGTCACCATCAAGCGTGTCTTCTTGAAAGGGATTAAAATCTGTTGGACAGTTGTCCTCTACGTCAGGTATTTCATCTCCATCTTCATCCCAGTCAAGATCTGGAAGTCCGCGAATCCCGATGGTAAATTGATGCCAGATTTCGGACCACGGAGCCGTCCACGAGAAAGTGTCGAAAGACCCGACAAATCGAATGGTGCCGTGGCCTTCCTTGCCGATCAGGCTCTGACCGGTAACCTCCATTCTGGTTATGTCCGAAGCACTGCCAGCGTCCCAAGGACTCCACCATCCTCGTCCATGCGAGACCAAATCAAAGGGACGGTCGAAATCGTATCGCGCCTGTTTGTCAAGATCTGTACCGGCGCCCAGAGAGGCGATTGCCATAGCGGGATCCCTCACGTCCAACGGTTGGCCATTCTGGCTGAACGTAATGATATATGACGATTTAGTGCCGCCTACCAGCGCAAGCGCTTCGTGAGGCGTCGGATAGTTGCTCACCTCCGGGCTTGTGTATGCCGAGCCATTTGTGTTCTCCCCACCATACCAGGCCAGCGACCAATCGAAATTACTTGGGATATGGAGGCTAGAATCCGCTGTCGCTCCGATCTTGTATCCATAGAATGTACCGGGAGTTGCACTGGGGTTCAGCACCTTGAACTCCACATCAATGACAACACCACCAGGAAGCGTGATCGTTCCGCTCGCAGTTCCAGCACTCGGATTCGCAGTCTTCCAGTCCACATAATAGTAGGTGTTTACCAAACTCGATTTAACGTTATCCGAAGTAACAACGCGGTCGTCGTCGTTTCCAATAGAAGAGGCATGCGCGCTTAATGGATTGATGTTTACCAAAAACATCATTAGCACAGCAATGCCGTAGTAGTAGAGACGTTTTGGCGTCTTTGGGTGCTAAAGATCCTTAACCTGTACGAGATGGGCCGAAAAAACAGTAGGCATAAAAAAAGGCGCTGATGCAATCGCATCAGCGCCTTTTTGACATTTACATGTCGGCTTACCAACGGCTTCCGCCGTCACGACCGCCATCACGACCACCATCGCGACCGCCGCCCCCGCCACCGAAGCCGCCGCGACCACCGCCGCCACTGCCACCACGACCACCGCCGCCACCACCTGATCCTGGTGTACCTGACGATGCATTACCTGTGGCATCTCCAAAACCTGCTGCTGTTGATGTAAAGTTTACTCCAGAATTAAATATAGCTTTCCATACTCCGTTTATTTTTGTATATGCTGCAGTGATATTTTTCCATGCTCCTGCATGTTTGAATTTTATACCTGTTATGCTCTTCCA
>JAURGV010000056.1 GCA_030833605.1 Rhodothermales bacterium | reverse complement strand
CAACCTTGTCGCACTGATTGGCACAAACCGAAGCCATTACATCCATATTCAACACACTGGGAGACGTAACCTGGAACATATAGGTCTCCGAGTTCCTCGATGATTCCGGTCTGAATCCCCAAACTTCGCCCGAGGTAAGCGATTCATTTTCGCTTCTATTTTTCATCGAGGAGGAAGCGCTCACTTTAATTTTATCCGCGTCCGTGGCTCGCAAAGAAAAGCTCCAATCTCCCGGGCTATTGGTCCAATGCGGTTTTAATCCCAAAAACGACCCTTGACGAGAGCTGGAAAAAGTTGGCCCGTAGGTCGTAAAAAACGCTGTGTACTGACCTGGAGGCATAAAAAGCGAATCGCTTATGCCCGCGTGAAGGCCTTCACGTTCCATATCCCCATTTTCCGGTTTCCAAACAACCTGCTGGGTTGCATGCTCCACTATCCATGGGTAAACGGCTAGGACACTCGACTGAGCTTCCGTTTCAAAGGCGACCCGCGCATTCAAGGCGACCACTACGGAATCCAACACCTCGAAACTACGCTCATACAAATGTTGCTTCGACATATCCGAAAAGTTTACAAACCCATCCCCTTTTATGGGATTTGTATTCATTCGCCACAACAATAGTCCTACAACTGCTACCAGTAGAAACAACTGGGTTTTCAAGAAAGGCCTTTTTCGCATATCGTCTGTCGAATTGAAGATGCCCGGTATACGTTACAATTGGGTCGATGTTACCATAAAGAAGCAGAAGACGTACTTTATATCACTTCTTCTATTATGTAAGTAAAATCAACGTGGTAGTTCAATTCGATTTACTGAATGACTACATTTCAACGACGTGTAATGTAACAATCGCTGTCCATTTTCGATAAAATGGCACCTGGCTTTCCGACACCTCCTTTTTATGGCCGACCTCGCAGCAACACCTGAATCAAATCCTTCTTGGGTTTCTCGCATTATGCGCAGAAGCTTCAGTGGGGTGTTGGTTGCTGTTTTTGCGACTTGTTTTTTGCTCTCAATCGGATTCCACTACATCGAATTGACGAATGGAACGCCGGCTTCGTTCGGGACGGAATTGTTGTATTCCCTATTCGTTTTAACCGGTTTTGGCACGCTTTGGCTTTGGATGAAGCGGTATTTTCAGGACCGATTGGATCCTCCCGCAAAAACCCTATGGTCCGTGATGATATCCGGACTCGTCTTGGTGGTAGTGGCCGGCTTCACGGCTCGGTTTGGGACGATTGAAAGCAGCGTGCTCGAGCTTCCGCTAGGATTTGCACAAGACACCGGCGTCCCCCTGACCAGTCCAACCATTATAAAAATGGTTGTGATCAGCTTATGCGAGGTCCTGTTTGCTTTCTTGTTGATGCACCGCATTCAGCAGCTTGTTCTCGTGAAACGGACTCAATCGAGTCAACGGAACTGGTTTATTATGCTTGGTCTCATGGCTATCGCGGCGTTGTCGACGATTTCCCAGCCAGCCGGTGCCGATCAAAACGAATGGCAGACCATCGCTTTTATTGTGGCCGTCGTGTTCATGGTTGTGAATGCTTTTCGCCTTTCCTGGATCGTTTTTCTCACGTTTAAAGAGAAAATGGCCACTATCGGATTGTGTTTTGTTCTAGCCACCCTGCTAATTTTAGGAATGGGAGTGGGTAGTTCCGGTGTAAATATTTTGGTCCCCCGCTCTCACGAGTACCTCGAATTTTATTTCGTTCCTCTCGCGAGCTTTGTCAAACAGGCGAGTATTTTTGGAATCTTGTATTGCATTACCGCCTTCCTATCCCTGCTATTTCATTTACCTACCTCCGGGGATTACGAGCAGCGAGCAGGCGAACGGGCCACCATGTTTTCGCTAGCTCATTTGGTATCGCAGGTATTTGACGCGGAAAAACTTTTTGTAACCGTTGCTTCTGCACCCGTTGAGGCTGGATCCGCCGATTTCTCGTGGCTCGCCATGCCGGATCACCAGTCGGGTACGCTACGCTATAAAATGGTCAGCGCACATAATGTGACGGCCAATCGGATTGAGGAGTGGATTGATACCGATTTGCTGATAGACGATTTAATGGCCACTCGAAACCCCATCATCATCCAACGCGCGTCAACAGACCATCGATTGAATGTGAAGCCGGGGAACGGAGAGTTTGGAAGCTTATTGATTACGCCCCTTATCGCGAGGGAAGAAATTGTGGGCGCCCTTTTTGCGGCGAAACGGGTAGTTAGCGGATTCGAAAAGGACGATATCGAAACCATTAGCGTTTTTGCAGCTCAGGCGGCCTTGGCGATAGATAACTCCCATTTGTTCGAGCAACAGGTCGAAAAAGAGCGTCTTTCGAGAGAGTTGAGCATTGCTCGAGAAGTACAGCGCAAATTGCTGCCTCAAAACGTGCCTGTTTTAAGTGGGGTCACGATGGCAGCTAGTAGCGTATCTGCGCAGGAAGTGGGCGGGGATTATTACGACTTCGTCCGTCTGGGAGAGCAGCGTCTTGGCGTCATTATTGGGGACGTTTCGGGGAAAGGAACCTCCGCGGCATTTTATATGGCTGAAATGCAGGGAATTTTTCAATCCGTAAGCCGATTGGCCGATTCTCCCTCGGATTTCTTGCACCACGCGAACGTAGCCCTTTGCCAGAGTCTGGATAGAAATATTTTTATTTCCGCCATTTACGCCATTCTCGATTTGGAAAAGGAATCGCTGGTCATTGCTCGGGCCGGGCATTGTCCTGCCGCCATCGTCCGCCTTTCAGGTGAGTCGCGTTTTATTCGCACGAAAGGTTTGAGATTGGGACTCGATCGCGGAACGCTTTTTAGACGGAGTCTTACCGAAGAAACCATTTCTCTAGAACCAGGTGACGTATTCGTTTTATATACGGATGGCGTCGTGGAAAGTCGGGCAGAATCCGGTGAGGAATACGGTTACGATAGGCTTTTAGCGCTTTTAGAAGAACATCGTCATGAAGACGCGGATGCGATTCACGCAGCGGTTTTGAGAGATCTACGACAGTTTATGGCCGGAGAAGAATATGACGACGACATGACCTTGGTGGTTTTAAAATGGAATGGTCTTCCCGTTCATTCTTTTTTACTTGAACAAGAAAGCAAAAAACAATCAGTATGAGAGTGTATCTTGGTTTGCCAATAACAAGACCACACCATCAGATCGCAAAACGTTATGAGTAATTTTTCAGTCGGCTTCCGCAGCAGCGGAGTTATCCAAATATTAGACCTTCGGGGAGAACTCGATGCCCACACCGCTTCTGAACTTGAGGCCGCCATCCAGAAGTGTCAAAGCGATAGCCAGTTTCACATTTTGATCAACGGAAGCGGCCTTTTATACATTTCAAGCGCAGGTCTTGGCGTATTTATGGCCTATATCGAAGAAATTCGAGAAAACGGTGGAGACATTAAAATTGCGGCGCTTCAGCCCAAAGTATTTAATGTTTTTGATCTCCTTGGATTCCCCATGTTGTTTGACATCGTGGATTCGGAAGATGACGCCATTGGTAAATTCGTACCCTCTAACGCTTAATTAAAACCTGAATTCCCGATTTACGTGGCTGCAGATACCCACACATTGACCATTCCGAGTTCGACGCGCTTCCTTGAAGATGTCAGGGAGTTCGTTGAAACACATGCTGAGCACGCAAATTTCTCTGAAATTGCAGTGACTCAGATGAAAATGGCTGTGGACGAGGCGTGCACGAACGTAATTGAGCATTCATACGGTGGACAAAGCGGGCATTCCATTGATATCGCGGTATTAGTCTATCCTGATAAACTGGTGGTTGTTATCAAGGACAAGGGCATAGAATTCGACCGGAAAGCCTACAAGGAGCCCGACCTCATCCAGTTCGCAAAAACCAAAAAGTCCGGCGGTTTTGGCGTTCACCTTATGAAAAAGTTGATGGACGAAGTGGAATACAGGCGATCTAGCGGCATAAACGAATGCCGAATGACAAAGCTAAAGTCGTAAGCTTAGCTTCTTTCCCCGATATAGATCGACGCCACACCAAAGGTTAACCGGATATCCCTAACGGATGTAAAGCCAGCCTTCGCGAGATGACCTAAAAACGCTTCCCCTTCCGGAAACACAGCGATTGACTCGGGTAGGTAGGTATACGCGCTTTGATCGCCGGAAACCAACTTGCCTATGGCCGGCAAGAGGTATCGATTGTAGGCACTGTAGAGCTGTTTAATCGGAAATGCCGATGGCTTGCTAAACTCGAGTACAACGATACGCCCTCCTTTTTTCAGGACGCGATTCATTTCTCCTAATCCCTTGTCCAGGTCTTCGAAGTTTCTAACGCCGAAAGCTACCATAGCCACGTCGAATTGTTGGTCTGGAAACGGCAGTGCTTCGGCATCGCCCGTTTTCAATTCAACTCGATTGGACTGGTCTTTGGCGATTACCTTTTTACGCCCAACGGCCAACATCTCTTCCGAAATATCCACACCAACTACATTGGGGATGCCGGACTGAGCGGCCATTAAGGCAAGGTCAGCGGTTCCGGTTGCAACGTCCAATACCTGTAAAGGCGTTTTTTCCAGAACCAGCTTAACCACCTTCTTACGCCAAACTTGGTCAATTCCACCGCTCAATACCCGGTTTAGCAGGTCGTACTTTGGCGCAATTGCGTCAAACATACGCTCAATTTCCGGTTTTTTGCCTTCCACCATCCCAATGGGTGGCATAGTAGATTTTTTAGATTCGGTCACGCGCAATTCGATTTTGAGAGTCTGTCAATTAGCTTAAAACTTGGGTCAGCCCTAACAATTCATAGCTGATGCTTTTCTTCCGGCTCCATACGTTTCGGGACGGGGTCAACTTAACTTCGTTGTTTACGATGCCCACCATAACGTTGGCATGGCCCGCCATTAAGGCATCGACTGCCGCAACACCCAAGCGGCTCGCCAATACGCGATCTCGCGCCGACGGTGCTCCACCTCGCTGTGTGTGCCCTAAAATACATACCCGCAGGTCTATGTTTTCGAATGCAGAATCGGCGCGAAGGATATTAGCAATTTGGGTAGCGCCGCCCGTTTCGTCTCCTTCTGCTACAACCACAATAGACGAACGATGCTGCGACGACATCAAGGAATAGATGTGATGCTTAATTTCGTTCACATCGGTGATGGTCTCGGGGATTAATACCATCTCGGCTCCGCCTCCAATTCCACAATGGAGCGCGATGAATCCGGCGTCCCTACCCATTACTTCAACCAGAAACAATCGATCGTGGGCGTCGGCCGTATCTCGAATCTTATCAATGTTTTCAATGGCGGTGTTGAGTGCGGTATCGAATCCAATGGTTTCATCGGTGCCGTACAAATCGTTATCGATGGTCCCCGGACAGCCAACAAGCGGGATTTGATATTCGTCATAAAAAATGGACGCACCGGCCAGCGTTCCATCCCCCCCGATGGCAACTAAACCCTGAACACCTGCGTCCCGAATATTTTGAGCGGCTAATTTTCGTCCTTCAACGGTTCTGAACGCCTTGGACCGGGCGCTTTTTAGCACCGTCCCTCCTTTTTGGACAATGTTAGAAACCGATTTTGCATCCATCTCAACAAAATCACCTTCGATCATTCCCTGATATCCTCTTCGGATTCCAACGACCTCCAACCCGATCGATACGGCCTTTCTCACAACGGCACGAAGGCACGCATTCATCCCCGGCGCATCCCCGCCGGACGTAAACACCCCTATTTTTTGAATTGCATCCATTCGTCTGAATTAATTTGTTCGCTCTATTAATGCCACTCGTGGCAAACCGTTCTCTGCCCCTATTGAAAATACTACGAAACCTAAAAGGAAATCATGGTTCGTTCACTCGCGATTGGGTTTTGTGTATCTTACGTGATTCCCGACTCAAACAATCGTACACGTGAAGGATTCTACCAAACAGAGCCCCCCTCCCTATCTGGTCAGCATCGATAAGAATGCCGCGGTCCCTGTTGTTCCAATCGATTGTGAATCCCAGAACGTTAAGCTGCATCATGTTCGGGGCAATCAATATGTATTGCATACGGGGGGAAGAACGCGTCAGGTACTCATTGAGCCCGAAGATCGAAAAAATATTGCCATTTCGTGTAACAATAAGCGGTTTTTGGCGACTGTACTAGACCATCGAGATCAATTGATGGCGCAATGGGGTCTGGATGAAAATAAAGGTCAGAGCGATCTGACCGTCTTTTCTCCGATGCCGGGGCTCGTACTTTCTGTTGCGGTCGAAGTCGGTCAGCGTGTCTCAGTCGGTGCGCCTTTGCTCGTTTTGGAAGCCATGAAAATGGAAAACGAAATTAAGGCCACATCCGAAGGGACCGTCGCCAGCATTTCCGTCAAACCAGGAGATGCCGTTCAGAAAGGACATGTTTTAATAGAATTTAGTCCGTCCCAATCGTGAAAGTATTTATAACAGGTGCTACCGGCTTTTTAGGATCCGTTCTGGCAAAATCATGTCTTGATACGTCGATTCAGGTTAAGGCGCTTCGTCGCCCCACCTCGCATAACCATTCGCTTCAGGATGTTAACGGACAGATAGAATGGGTGGAAGGAAGTTTAGACGATGTTGATCTTCTGTCAGAAGCATTTCGAGACGTTCAGGTTGTTTTCCATTGCGCCGCATTTCTGGGTTTTGATGGAAATAGTTCGAAAGAATTGCTCCAAACGGTAAACGTGGAAGGGACAGCACACGTCATTAATGCTGCCCTAAGTGCTGGAATTAGCCGTTTGGTGCATATATCGAGCATTGCGGCCATTGGTAGATCCCCATCTAACGGTGCTGAAATTGATGAATCGACCGAATGGGTTGAGTCAACCGCAAACACTGCGTATGCCCAGTCCAAGCACCTTGCAGAAATGGAAGTGTACCGAGGGACTGCGGAAGGCCTCGATGCCGTGATCATCAACCCTTCTCTTATCATGGGTCCCGGGAAACGTGGCGAAAACACGATGCAAATTGCCGAACGACTATTTGCGGGCAGGTTGGCCTTCATGCCCAGCGGTGGCACGAACGTAGTCGATGTGGAAGACGTTGCTCTAGCTGCCATCGCCGCTATGGAACAGGGCGCTTGCGGAGAACGCTACATTGTTGGGGGACACAACATGATGTGGCGCGAAATCCTTCCGGCGTTAGCGCTGGCCTTGGACGTTCCCTCCCAAAAAAAGATGATCTCCCCCAGAGCACTTCTCTATCTGGCACGGATTAGCGAGGCTTGGGGGAAGATTTCGCATTCAAAACCAACCCTTTCGAAAGAAGCAGCAACCACATCTTCTTCGACCTATTTCTATTCTAATGCGAAAGCGATCGCTAATTTAGGAAGTACGTTCCGACCGTTTTCGGAGACGGCTCTACGCATTGCGGAGGCTGTTAAAAATGAAAATTAAGCACCTGCGACCTTTAGACGGGAAAAAGGGCTGGATGCCATTTCCTTCACTGGGCTGCTTTGTATTTCTGGTTGTACTGTTTGGATCTTCCATAACCGGATGTACATCTTCCCCTTCTACCCAATCGGATGGCCAGGTTATTGTAACTACCATGCCGGTATTGGGGCTAATTATTTCCCCCATTGCGGAAACGTATACCGTCGATATTCTGCTAAAAAACGGCCAGTCTCCGCACGGGTTTCAGATAAGCCCCTCTCAAGCTAAAACATTGAGCGCCATGGACTTGCTGGTCTATGCTCATCCTGATATCGACGGCTGGGCGACAGATTTGGCGAGTGAAAACGCCATTCCGCTCTGGGGGGAAGTCGAGGTTGAAGGAGAAGGTCACCAATCTTCGGCACATGATGCACATTACTGGACCGACCCCGTGGCCGTGCTTGACGCCCTCCAAACATTTTCGGACGCTCTTTGTGAGCGCCAGCCCTTGAATTGTGTGGATTATCGCCGCAATGCCAACGCGTTTTCGGTTCGCATAGATTCGATTCAAACGCAGATCGGAGCTCAACTCGAATCGATCAAAGAACAGTGCTTTGTGGTCGCTCAGCCATTTATGACGCAGTTTCTTGATCGTTTTGATGTAGCATCCGTTGGACCGTTACAGCCTTTGCCCGGTCACGATGCTTCCCCTAAAACACTTGGCGAACACATGAAGCAGGCTAAAAACGCAGGCTGTGAAACGCTATTGGTTCAAGAAGCTGTCGACAACCAAGCTATGGTGGCGTTGGCTAAAGACATGGACGTTAAACTTGTCGAAGTCGATCCGCTCGGAGCGCGCGCCCCTACCTACGAGCAGTATCTTTTGAATCTGGCCCTTGCGCTAACTGGAAAGTCAACGCCCGGAGGAACGCTATGATCTCCGTTGACAATCTCTCTGTTTCCGTAGGAGATAAAAACATATTGAATCAGATCGCTTTCGATCTGCCAAAAAATGGTTTTTTGGCTATTCTGGGACCTAATGGAGGCGGCAAGTCTACTCTGATTCGATGTGTATTGGGCCTACAGGACTATCAGGGACGCATTTCTTTCGCGGACGGGAGTGCCGCCACCTCCGTGGTCACACGGGGCGCAACGGGTAATCGTCATCAGGCAAGGACGAAACCTGGGATAGAAAACATAGCGGTAGGGTATGTGCCTCAGATAAAAACATTGGATCGAACGTTCCCTGCACGCGCCGGAGAGTTGGTTGCAACAGCATTGTACAAAAAGTGGCCCTGGCGCATCGGCGCGGCGAACAAAGTCATTGTAGAAGAAGCATTGCAGCGCGTTGGTGTAGGCCATTTATGCCACCAGCAAATTCGAAACCTCTCCGGAGGAGAGCTGCAACGGGTTTATTTAGCACGGGCTATTATTGGGAACCCCCAAATCTTGATTCTGGATGAACCATCGGCAGGGGTGGACTTGGTTGGCGCTTCCGACTTGTTAGAAATCGTCGAGTCCTATCGCAAAGACACCGAAGCGACTGTCATTATGGTTACGCACGACTGGGAAGTGGCTTTTCATCACGCGTCCCACGTGTTGGTTCTTAAAACGAGTCAAGTAAGCTTCGGACCAGCGGATGAAGCGTTGACAGAATCTGCGATTAGAGAAGCATTTGGCCATGTGGGCCACTCTCACGGCGTGTTGAGTGGAGGACATCATCATGGCTGATCTGTTCACGTACCCATTCATGCAGCGCGCAATGATTGCTGGCCTGCTCCTCAGCGCAGTCGCCGGGTATTATGGCGTTTTTCTGGTTCAACGCAAACTTAGTTTTCTTGGTGCCGGGCTTGGTCACGCCGCGTTCGGTGGCATCGCGTTAGGACTACTGTTAGGAATCCAACCTTTGTGGATTGCACTTCCTTTCACCGTCCTAGTGGCTGCCGGTATCTCTTGGGTTCAAAATCGTACCCGGCTGACTGGTGATACCGCCATTGGCATCTTTTTTTCTGTTTCTGTTGCACTGGGCATTTTGTTTTTGTCGCTAAAATCAGGACAACAAATTGACGCCTTCTCGTACCTGTTTGGATCCATTTTATCTGTTGGCTCGATGGATGTATGGGTAAGTTTAGGACTGTTCCTGGTTGCGCTTGTAACGGGCTTTACCCATTGGGCCGCATGGGCTTATGCAAGTTTTGATCACGAAGCAGCTGAGATCGAAGGATACCCCGTTACGAGCCACAACACCCTTCTTACATCATTGATCGCGGTCACGATTGTCATCTCCGTAAAAATTGTAGGTATACTGCTGGTGGCTGCATGGATGGTAATACCTGCAGCCGCCAGCAGGTTGATTTCCCCGACTTTCCGGTCTATGACCTTGTTATCAGTCGCTTTTTCGGCTTTTTCAGCCTGTTTGGGACTAATCGTATCCTTTCTTTTAGACCTGCCGTCCGGCGCGATAATCGTATTGGTGCAATCTGCCATCTTTTTAACGGCTCTGATCGTTCAGAAATTTCAAATTCAGTCGTAGACGGGCTTCGTAAACATCTAAAAGCTCGCTGTGACCTGGATGGTAACATTCCGGCCCTGATCGGCTAACCCGAACGGCTTTAGTACACTTAAATGGTCGGTGTACTTTGTGTTGAAGAGATTGCGGACCCGAAGCATTGATTGTATCGAATGGCTGAAAAGATCGAGATCGCCCGCTAACGAAGTTTCCACCAGCCAATATCCGTTAGAGGTTGTTTCATTTCGGGCCACCCGAGATTGACGCATCACTTTGGTAGGTCCTACTGACCATTCAACATCGGAGAATGAGCCCATTTTTGGCTGCGAGAAACCTAATTCGATCTGAATCCGGTCGGCCGGCAACATGGGTAGGGCTTCATCAAGATCCGTGTTCGTTCCCCGAATTAAATCTCCTGCTACTACAAAGTGGATCCAATCGAGTGGGTGTGGATGCCATTCGAAACTAAATTCGCCTCCCGTTAACACAGCTGCTGCTCCAGAATAATCAAATATCGGCAAACCCGACTCTGCTTCGATGTTTCCTGTGTTTTGAAGATGAACGAAGTTATCGATTCTATTCGCATACACGCTTGCCTCAAACAAAACGTGTGGAGTTATCCACCTAAAAAGCCCGTCAATGCTAAGGCTTTTTTCTATGCCTAAGTCCGGATTCCCTTGTTCAAACCGAATGGCGCCATGATGTGCCCCCTTTCCATACAATTCGATCAACACAGGTGCTCGCCACGCTCTTCCCAGATTAGCCGATAAGGAATAATCCGTATCCGGGTGCCAAGAAATGCCAAGGGCACCAGAAAGAGCCGTATAGGTCTGTTCAGTATTTGATGTCAGTAAAACGTTATCTGCATCCGCATTAAGTTGTCTGCGATCTGCACGAATTCCCCCCGAAACCGTGAAGGCTGGAAATAGCATTTCTTCCGTTAGGTAAACGCCAATATTAGAGGTGGTCGCCGATGGGATTAGGAATTCTTCGCCTAACGTCTTGTTGGATTGGTTAAAAAAGCTAACACCTACACTACCATACAACCGGCCAAAGGGCTTATGATACAGCCGCACGTCGGTGGTTAATGTTGAAAGCTGGAGGTGTAACGCAGGCGTCTCGCCTTCGTGGTCGTCATCAAGAACGTCTGCTCCTGGGATGGCCTCGGGTTCATGATCGTGATGTTCGAACTCTTTACGCACATTTTGCTGCCAGGCTGTTTGAATAGCCACCCGGTTACCTTTCCATTTTTTTGTAAGCAGCAGGTTAATTTTGTCGTGCGAAACACGTTGAAACGGTTCAGCAATTTTCGACGGATCCAGTTCGACATGCGCCTCAAGGTCAGTGGTAGCGGGCTCGTCGTGTTCCTCTACAAATTCTGGATCAAATAGACCAAGGTCGGATCTATACCGACTTCCCTTTAATAAAACCTTAAAATCATCCCGATCAAGTCCTAACGTAACTGAACCATTACATTCTTTGAGACCAGAATTAGG
>JAURGV010000055.1 GCA_030833605.1 Rhodothermales bacterium | reverse complement strand
AGTTTATCATTCCTCAGCGCGGCGATAAGGCCGGACTTATTGGGATTGTAGAGAAGAATGCCGAGCTCATGCTCAGTGAGTATCACGCCGAAAAACAGAAAAAAAACGAAGGCAAAGTCCCCCACGCGGTCACCAAGCTAAAAGCAGATTTATCGCTACCTAGGCTTCCTAGGCGCATTGAATGTTTTGACATTTCCCACCTTGGGGGGACCGATGTTGTCGCTTCGTGTGTGGTATTTATAGACGGTTTGCCTAAAAAGACCGAGTATCGGACGTTTAAAGTGCGCTCTGTGGGCGGTGGGCGGTCCGACGACTTCCAGTCCATGCGCGAGGTGATCGCACGGCGATATGGCAAAGTTGTACAAGAAAACGGGCCGTGGCCAGACCTAGTGGTGATCGACGGTGGAAAAGGCCAGCTTTCTAGCGCTGTAACGGCGCTAGAAGAAGTCGAGGCTTACGGGAAATTTCCTGTTGTGGGATTGGCCAAGCGACTTGAGGAAGTGTTTTTCCCCGGCGACACGGACTCTGTTTTCATTTCAAAGGACAGCGCTTCCCTCCAACTGATCCAGCGAACGCGTAACGAAGCACATCGATTTGCCGTCACGTTTCAACGCAAACAACGATCGAAAGGCACCCTTCAGACCGAACTCGAGACCATTGAAGGCATCGGCCCTAAGACGGCTAAAAAGCTCCTCCGAAATTTCGGGTCGGTGAAACGAGTAAAAGAAGCAGGACTAGACCATCTTACCCAGGAGGTCGGAACCCATCTGGCAAAGCTCATTATGGCTCATTTCGCTGAGAAATAAGTCATTAAGGGCATTTTAGTTCGCTTAGGCACTGTTCACACGGTTGATTGAACCCACACATATTGCATTTCGTCTTCAATTGTGGCATGTTGAATTCTATCCCTTTGCAATCTTGAATCTGAGGTCCTGATGAAAAAAGTAGTACCCATTTTTGCCGGTGTCGTGACCGCTATTATCATCGTTTTTTTGGTTGAAGGACTTGGTCACACTATGTGGCCGCCTCCAGAAGGATTGGACATAACCAACCGTGAGGACCTGGCCGTTTTGATGGAAACTATTCCCACTGCAGCCATAGCAGCTGTGCTGGTCGCGTGGATAGTGGGCGCTTTTGCAGGCGGTTTTGTCGCACGGAAATTGGACAGCAGCCCCGATAGTACGTCCAGTTTAATCACAGGCGGAGTGGTTATGATTTTTGGGGTCTTAACCATGATGACGGTTCCTCACCCCATATGGATGTGGATATTTGGCGTCTTGACGCCCATCCCTGCAGCCATGTTTGGTGCAAAACTAGCGGGTGAGCCAAAAGAAGCGTAACCCCCTGCAGTACAAGCCCTTATGCACTTCGTAAAACATTAATTCAAGTCCATTTTAGATCCTCAATGCCGAATCCCTACGTACAACCTGAACTGTTTACTTTTTTTAGAGACCTCCGGAAAAACAACGATCGGGATTGGTTTAACGACAACAAAAAGCGGTATGAGCAATGTGTTAAAGAGCCCATGCTGGATCTCATTGCTGATTTCAGCCCGCTCCTGGCTGAAATCAGCCCCCACTTTAGAGCCATCCCTAAAGCGTCTGGGGGATCTTTCTTTCGCATTTACCGGGACGTGCGATTTTCAACCAACAAAGATCCCTACAAAACGCATGCGGCTATTCAGTTTAGGCATGCCTCAGGCAAAGACGTCCACGCTCCAGAGTATTATTTGCATATCGAGCCCGGAAACGTTTTTGTGGGGTTGGGTATTTGGCACCCAGAAAACTCGGCGCTGCATTTGATTCGTGAGGCCATCGATCAGGATCCCGATCTGTGGAAGTCGGTCAGAGACCATGCGCCTTTCAAAGCGAGCTATGAACTAAAGGGGGACTCCCTCAAGAGACCACCAAAAGGCTTCCCAAGCGATCATGAATGTCTGGTTGATCTGAAACGAAAGGACTTCATAGCGGTAGCTCAATTCGACGAAGCGGAAGCTTTCCGTTCAGACCTTCTCCCCTTTCTGGCGGAGACTTGGAAAACGGGATCACCGTTTATGTCTTTCATATCAAGATCAATGAACGTTCCTTTTTAAAGGAGCCTAAGAATACTTCCATGGCAGAATTTTATCCCATTCCAGAGGAGGGTGAACCAGCCCCATTTTTTACCGGCATCACCCAGGAAAACAAGCCCATTTCATCCGACCAATTTAAAGGGAAAAAACTCGCCCTTTACTTCTACCCGAGGGATAACACGTCCGTTTGTACGGTCCAAGCATGCAACATCAGGGACCATTATTCGGAGCTCATTAAGGCCGGAATTTCCATTGTTGGCGTCTCCGATGACCCTGTGGACAAACACGTGCATTTCGCCAACAAAAACAGCCTTCCCTTCCCATTAATCGCCGACACAGAGCAAATCGTATTGAAGGCTTACGGAGCACACGGTGAGAAGAGCATGTATGGGCGTAAGTACATGGGCACCAAGCGAATGACCTTCCTCATCGACGAGAATGGATTGATCAAAAAGGTCATAATTAAGCCAAAATCGAAGATTCATGCCTCAGAAATCTTAAACGGATTTGGCTTGTAGTGAAAGGGGCCGGCGAGCACTCGTATGCCTTTACGAAAAAAAAAGGATCAAAGAAAGCGGTTATAGGAGCTACTTTTTTGAAAAATAATTCTAACTTTTTTTTCCACATTCGGGGTGTTGATAAGAAGTCACAGGAGTGGATAAATACCCTTGATTTCGAGTTGCCAAACGGGTCGAGTTCTGCCTACCATAGGTACACCCGAATGTAGTCACCCACCTGCCCCTTTGACTTTACTTGATTCATGGATAGACCTCTTGAGCGGTCATGGCTTCAACAAAAAAATGAGCTGGAAAGAGTTATTCCAGCCCAGCAGTTTCAGACCTGGCTTAGACCTGTAAAATTTATTTCTTGTACCGAAGCCAGCAATGCCCCCCACATTACGCTCGGAGTCCCTTCTGACTTTCATAGAGAGTGGGTTGAGAAAGAATATGCCGCTACCATTCAGGAAGGAATTGAAGTAGGCTACGGAGAAGGAGCAACCTATAGTTTTATCGTTTCTTCAGATCAGTTGGTTGAAGTAGAAGCCAAAAGCCGTACCCGCGAGAGCGCTCGGAACGAGTCGATCGAGCGGGGTCGTTCAAATGTGAACACCCCAGTAAATTCTTCGAACCGACCATCTGCATTCAACCCAGGTCGCAGAGGGGCTCAAAGTAATACCAACACCCCTCCGTCATCACCGATTTCCTACAGGCAGGAAACCGTTCCGGGTTCACTACCCCGCACGCTGAATCCAAAGTATACGTTTGACACCTTTATCGAGGCCGATTGCAACCGCTTAGCCCGTAGTGCAGGGGTTGCCGTTTCGAATCGACCAGGAGAAACGAGTTTTAACCCGTTTTTGATTTACGGAAAGGTTGGTTTAGGCAAAACGCACTTAGCACATGCCATTGGAAACCATATCTTTGGCCAACATCCGCGAGCTCAGGTTCTGTATTTGACCAGCGAAGCGTTTACCAACTGTTTTGTCCACGCGATTCAAAACAACACGTTGGGAGAGTTCACCCACTCCTTCCGGCAAATTGATGTCTTGATTGTCGATGATATTCAGTTCTTTGGTGGAAAGGAAAAAACGCAAGAACAGTTTTTTCATCTGTTTAACGACCTCCATCAGCGCGGCAAGCAAATCATTTTGTGTGCCGATCGGAGTCCTGCCGAAATCGCCGGAATTGAAGAACGTCTGCTTTCTCGTTTCCGCTGGGGGCTTTCGGCCGACGTTCAGCCGCCCGATTTGGAAACCAGGACGGCCATTTTGAGGAAACATGCGCTACAAAGCGGTTTGGACCTCTCCGGCGAAGTCATCGACTACATCGCATACAACGTTAAGGACAACATTCGCTTATTAGAAGGTGCGTTTAACCGCTTACTGGCGACCTACCAAGTCACTAGAAAGCAGATTGATGTCGCATTTGTCCAGGAAGCACTGCAAGACCTGATTGACAATCGGACCCGGAAAAGTATTTCAGCTTCTCAAATTCGAGACATCGTAGCTGAATTCTACACCATGAGTCCAGAGTTGTTGATTGGCAAAAGTCGAAAACGGCCAATTGTTGACGCTCGACAAGTAGCCATGCATTTTTGCAAGATCATGACCCAACATTCGTTGGAAGCTATTGGGCGTCGTTTTGGCGGTCGAGATCACTCTACGGTGATCCACGCATGCAAAGCGATTCAGGCCAGAGTAGACACCGATCCACGTTTTGTCGATGAGCTGGGTCAAATAGAGCAAGTGCTTAAAAACAGAGTTCTACACAGCTAAGCCAATGCCGCATTGCGTGGCTATCGGATTCGAACATAGGTTACGGTTGAGGATGTAAAGCTCTTTGGACGAATTCTATCGTCATCTGGAAGACCCGATTCGGCGTCAAACCGTAATGTGTCCATTTTTGACATGTCAAGAATTCCATAAAGCATTAGACCCTGCAAAGGGCCCACGGTAAAGCCGCTAATATCCAGATATTCAGGATTGACTGAAAACACACGCTTGTAATGAAGACCGTTTAGCGGATACACTTCATCCCCGACTGAGATTTTCCAATCCAATGTCCCATCGCTTTTGAAGCTTAACATTTGCGTTTCGTCCGCATTTGTTACGGCAACCGAGTCGCCCAGCACGGACTCGGGACTTGAGTCCACCAAGTTTGCAAGGTCGGCATTTACTTTCATTTGATCCGATAGGAACGTTCCTTTTCGAAACGGTAAAGTCGATCTCCCCCACCATGAACTGGGGGCAATAACTTGTTCAACCTGCACTTTTGTGCCTCCCTCTGCCCGGACGAGTTCATATGTGGTATTTATTTTTCCGTTTTTGTCGGTGAGTTCGATTTCAAAACCCTCTAGGTCTTCCACTTCCATCAGTTTCATATCTACGTCCGTGGTATCCGTGCCGTCAATTACGCTCATCTGATATTGGCTTCCCAGCTTTTTGTCATGTCCTACAATGGTTCGAACGTTTTGGGCGCTTTCCACGAGTAAGGAAATATTTGACGGTAACGTCATCACCTTGAAGGTCGTGGCTTCACTTCGGTTTACTAAAAAGGACGTTTTAACCGTCATTTTAGGTAGAAATACGCCTACCCCAATAAATGCGATCAGGATTAATGTGCCGACAATGAACCAGAGATTCAATTTTTTCATGGCCCAGCCAGTTGGTGAAGTAGATTTTTGATTCAAAAAGTAATTCTAAGCGGTACAATTCGCCAATAAATAGCAGAATTCAGTTTTAAGATGGTGCGTATTCACATTGGAATCGACGCCATTCATACGTATTATTCAATCTGCTGAGTTGTCTAATGGGGGTCTGATCCATTCTCCGATTAGTTTTCGGCTTCCCGACCTATTCTCGACCTCCTTTTGCCTTTCTTTATTCATGGGTTTGCTCAATTTTTCCACTGATGTTGCCATTGATCTAGGCACCGCGAACACGCTGATTTATATCAAAGGGCGAGGCATTGTCCTTAACGAACCATCCATTGTTGCCCTAAACCGATCGACCAGAAAGGTGATTGCCGTTGGTCATGAAGCGCAGCAGATGCATGAGCGTACCCATCGGGAAATCGAAACCATTCGCCCCCTCAAAGACGGTGTAATTGCCGATTTTGAAGTCGCAGAGCAACTCATTCGCCAACTCATTCGTAAAGTTCAAACCAACTGGATGTCAGCCATTCGCCGGATGGTTGTTTGTGTGCCGAGTGGCATTACAGAGGTTGAAAAACGCGCTGTTCGTGATTCCGCCGAACATGCCGGCGCCCGCCAGGTCTATTTAATAGATGAACCCATGGCAGCGGCCATCGGAATTGGTCTGAATGTCGCTGAGGCGGTTGGAAACATGATCGTGGATATTGGTGGCGGAACGACTGAAATTGCCGTGATTGCCCTTTCAGGAATTGTTATCGATGAATCTATCCGAGTAGGCGGAGACGAGCTCGATAATGCCATTGTCCAATATTTCAAAAGAAATCACAACCTTTTGATCGGCCACAGAACAGCCGAACGGATCAAAAAAGAAGTAGGTAGCGCCATTGAACTCGATCCAGAACTGGAATTATCAGTAAAAGGCCGAGACTTGGTCAGTGGTATTCCAAAAATTCGAACCATTTCATCCGAGGACGTTCGAGAGGCGCTCCGCGAACCTGTGGGTCAAATTGCTGCAGCTGTTATTCGATGCCTAGAACGGACACCCCCTGAGTTGGGCTCGGACATTTTGGAACGCGGTATCATGCTGACCGGTGGTGGTGCCATGCTAAAAGGCCTGGACTCCATGATCCGAGGACGAGTTGACCTCCCCGTATACGTAGCTGAAGACCCATTGACCGCCGTAGTTCGAGGTACAGGTTCGGTTTTGGAAGATATTGACGGCTTTGAAAAAGTCTTGTCGTAGCCGTACGTCCGTCTAGCGTTTTACGTGACCAGTAGCGAAATCGCCAAAATGAGCAACCTAATGATCACGGTTGCCACCACGGATATCCAGATTTTTCGATCCAAGACCAATCCAATCGAAGAACCTAGAAGCGCTGCTAAACACGACCAAAACAGAAATCCGACGAAATCAAAAATGCCCAAGACTATCCAAAAAAGAATGGATAGGCCGAACGACACGAGGATGGCAATCAAATAATGTCGTTTCGCTGTGGTTGCAGCTAGGCTACTGGCAGATTCCATAATTGCCTGAATCAGGATTAAATACCCGGTATATTTGTTTGAGTCCAACCTATAAGGCTGCATCAAGTTGCTTATGCAACACAGTTCTGCCTACCATTCGTTGCATTTATCTATTGGATCGTCCACAACGTGAATTTGTCCGTCACCCCGTATTGAGTTATGAATAAAACATTATTTGGAGTCCTTCTTGTAGTACTCCTCGCTCTTTTTTTCATCTTCAAACCGTTCGCCGGTGAAAAAAACATCCTGGTTTTTTCTAAAACGGAAGGATTTCGCCACGACTCCATCGCTGATGGGCATGCCGCCATTAAGCTTCTCGGAAGCGAGCATAACATCAACGTTGATTCGACCGAAAACGCGCTGGATTTTACAGATGAGAACCTGGCAAAGTATGATGCCGTTGTGTTTTTGAGCACAACTGGGGACGTTCTCGATGCGTCGCAACAGATTGCGCTGCAACGCTTTATTCAAAGTGGGGGCGGTTTTGTTGGCATTCACGCTGCTTCCGATACCGAATATGGATGGCCTTGGTATGGACAGCTAGTGGGCGCCTATTTTGATAATCATCCAGCCATTCAGGAAGCACGTTTGATGGTTTCGGAAGTCGGTGACCCTTCAACCAGTCATTTGGATTCCGAGTGGATGCACACGGATGAGTGGTACAATCACCGCAACATGCGGAATGACCTAACCGTGTTGGTTTCTATTGATGAAACCACGTACGACGTTGGGAAGGATCTTTCAGAGGGCGATACCCATCCGGTTTCCTGGAAACAAGAATTTGATGGGGGGCGCATGTTCTACACGAATTTAGGACATCGATCTGAAACGTGGCAAAATGAAGCCTTTCTTACCCATTTGTTAAAAGGAATAGAATGGGCCATGGAAGAGGGACAAACAGCTCCGTTGACGCCTTTAGAATCCGAATTTACCCAGCAAGTGCTTGGTGAAAACTTTGCTGAACCGATGGAGATCGCTTCGCTACCCGACGGTCGTCTTCTTTTAATCGAACGGGGAGGTGCCATTCATTTGTTCGACCCAGCTGGTGGGACATCGAGCGTAGTGGATACACTACGCGTCAATGCAAAACTCGAAGATGGCTTACTCGGAGTGGCTGTTGACCCAAATTTTGCATCCAATAATTGGATCTACCTGTATTATTCGGCACCGGGCGAGATCGCAAAACAAAACCTATCCCGTTTCGACTTCACCGGTGATCACATTCAATTCGACTCCGAGAAAATTCTGCTGGAAGTTCCGACACAACGCGCTGAGTGCTGTCATGCAGGCGGATCCGTTGAGTTTGATTCGAATGGCAATTTATACGTTTCGACGGGCGATAACACCAATCCTTTTGCGTCGGATGGTTTTAGTCCATCCGATGAATCCCCCGGTCGGGCGGCCTGGGATGCGCAAGGCTCCAGCGCGAATAGTCGCGACTTGAGAGGCAAAATTCTTCGGATCAAACCCACGCCAGAGGGCAGCTACACCATTCCAGAAGGCAACCTTTTTGCTGACGGCGCGGAGGGTGCACCCGAGGTTTACGTAATGGGCAACCGAAATCCGTTCCGTATTTCCCTTGATTCCAAAACCAATTGGCTCTATTGGGGCGAAGTAGGGCCTGACGCCACAGAGCCGGTTGAAGCGCGTGGCCCTGCGGGCCACGACGAGATTAATCAAGCTCGACAGGCTGGCTTTTTTGGATGGCCCTATTTCGTAGGTAATAACAAGGCGTACGTGGACTACAATTTTGCTACGAAAACCTCTGGCGCTTCTTATGACGCCGATCGTCCGGTAAACGACTCCCCCAATAATACCGGCACAAAGGATCTACCCCCTGCTCAACCCGCGTTTATTTGGTATCCGTATGGCGCCTCCACAGAGTTTCCCATCTACGAAACAGGTGGAAGAACAGCCATGGCAGGCCCCGTTTTTCACGCTTCTGATCAACAAGCAGGTTTCCCGGTTTATTTCGAAGGCAAGCTGTTCGTTTACGAGTGGATGCGGCATAAACTATTTTTAGTCACCATGCACGAAGACGGCTCCTACTACTACATGGAGTCATTTTTGCCCTCCACGAAATTAGTTCGTCCTATGGATCTGACTTTTGGTCCAGACGGAGCACTTTATGTGTTGGAATACGGCGATGCCTGGAATTCCAGAAATGCCGACGCACGCTTGTCACGAATCACTTATTCATCCAAATAGGAGATGGTGTAAGGATCCCTTCTACCTATCGTCTCGCCAACTTAGGTCAGCATTATCAGACCTTTCGGAATGTCGTGAAATGAGTTAAGAGCTACTTTTGAGCGTCCTTTCAGAACGCTTAATGTCTTAACTAATGGCTGGGGAAACGTCCCAGATCGATCATGACTACGATAACCGATCACACCGCAAATCCTGCACCCCTCGGTCTGCTTGGATTTGGAATGACCACTGTATTGTTAAACCTCCACAACGCTGGATTCTTCGAGTTAGGCTCCATGATTCTTGCCATGGGAATCTTTTACGGTGGGATGGCTCAAGTGATAACCGGCGTCATGGAATGGAAAAAAGGCAATACGTTCGGTACAGTGGCCTTTACTTCGTACGGGTTGTTTTGGTTAAGTTTGGTCGCGTTAATCGTAATGCCAAACTTGGGTTGGGCGCCAAAAGCCGAAAACTCAGCCATGGTAGCTTATTTGACCATGTGGGGCATTTTTACGGGCGTATTGTTCATTGGAACGTTGCGCCTTAACCGAGCCCTGCAATTGGTGTTTTTCACGTTAACCTTGCTTTTCTTTTTACTTGCTCTGGGAGATTATTTAGAAAACCCAAGCATAAAAATATTTTCTGGTTACGAAGGGATTCTTTGCGGCTTCCTTGCCATCTATACCGGATTGGCCCAAGTGTTGAATGAGGTGTACGGACGTGTAGTATGGCCTTTGGGTACAGTGAGCGCGTAGGTTATTTGAGTGCCGGACCGTGGTTACTGATACGACAGAAGTTATATTACAGTAGCGTTAACGTTTTAGCCTCAGATCATTTTCATTCCTGGAATTACCATGTTTAAGTCGATATCGACCCTTGTCACTTCGTTATTCTTAGTTTTGGTCACTAGCTCCTGTGTTGGCCAATCAGCGAATCCATTTACTTCAGAAGGTCAGTCTGTAACGGCCCAAGATTTTATTTCAGGACTGGAAAATCTATGGGGAATGGCCTTCCTGCCAAACGGGGACATGCTGGTTACCGAGCGCCCGGGTCGTATTCGGCTTGTTAGAAATGGTAAATTAGTCGAAAAAGTGGTTTCAGGTGGCCCAGTGGTCCATGCGAAAGGCCAAGGTGGTCTGCTAGATGTGGTTCTCCATCCGAATTTTGCTACTAACAAGCTGGTTTACTTTTCGTATTCCAAACCTGTGGGAGATAATTCTACGACCGCCATTGCTCGCGGCAAGTTTGAAAACGATGCGATAGTTGGCTTAGAAGACATTTTTGTAGCCAATTCAAAAGGTGGCGGCCATTATGGCTCTCGTTTGGTATTTGACAACGCAGGCTACTTGTTTTTCACGGTTGGTGACCGTCAAGCGCCACCCAAAGGCGATTTAGCGGCACACCCAGCGCAGGACCGTTCCAATCATCATGGGACCGTTAATCGTATTCATGACGATGGTCGTATTCCTTCCGACAACCCCTTTGTTGGCAAAGCTGGAATAGAGCCTTCTATTTGGACTTATGGGCATCGCAATCCTCAAGGCATGACGCTTGATCGTACGTCAGGGAATCTGTGGGCCATTGAGCATGGCCCACAAGGTGGTGATGAGCTAAACTTGATTGTTGCTACCCACAATTACGGCTGGCCCGTTATTGGTGAAGGGGTCAACTACGGCGGTGCAACGATTCACGACAGTACGACCAAAGCAGGTATGGACTCTCCTGTACACTACTGGTTGCCTTCAATCGGGACTTCAGGTCTTCTACTGTATACCGGTGACGCATTTCCAAAATGGAAAGGCAATCTATTCGTTGGGGGCCTTGTGGGACAACAAGTTGCGCGCTTAACGATGAACGGCAAGAAAGTAGGTTCGGAAGAAACCCTCTTTAACGGTCACGGACGTATTCGAGATATCCGTCAAGGACCTGATGGGTACATCTATCTTGGTATTGACGCTGGCACGAAAGATGTCTCCATTGTGCGGCTCGTACCGACTGCAAAGAAATAGTCCGAGCTACTTCGAGCCTGCTAAGAAAGAGGTCATGGCTTCAACCCCTTGATAGCCTACTAATTTTCCTATGACTTCACCGTCTGTGTTCACTTTGATCATAGTGGGATAAGCGGCGACTTCAAACCGTTTTACGATGTCCGGAAAGTCGTCTCCGTCAACCTTTACAGATACCAAGTTTTCCGCTTCTAAAATCACTGAATCGGCCGTGTAAACCCATTCCTCCATGGTTTTGCAGGGGCCACACCATACCGTTTCAAAGTCGATAAACAGGACTTTACCGGTTCGTTTGGCTTCAGCTTCTGCCTCTTCAAAATTAGAACGGAAAGCAATGTTACCACCGGAATGCGGCGCTTGGCGGTCTACGGCCAGTTGGTCGTCGTCGAGCAGCTCTTGGGCGTGCGTGACTCCGGGATCGGTTGGTTCGATCAAAACGTGACGCCCATCAGGACCTATCTCGATTAATTTGTAGG
>JAURGV010000054.1 GCA_030833605.1 Rhodothermales bacterium | reverse complement strand
AAGCCGTACCTGTAGCTGCCGTGCGCGAATCGACCAAACGAATAAACGAACGACCCGCTAGGGTATTGAATCGCGGATCGTGGCAATTGGCCTCGTAAACGGTTGAATCAATCGGGTGATCTGGGCTCTTTAACTCTAAGAGCGCCAACGTGTTAGGTAGAAGTGGTAGATTCTGCGAGACCAAGAAAGCGGACGGATATTTACGGTAGCTCCGCAGGAAAGGATCGTCGCGAAACGCATCGAACCAGCTTTCATTGTCCTCATGCAAGTCGTTCCAGCCATTCCAATTGGTCGATGTGACGATAACCGACTCAAAAGGACGAATAATAGCCGGCTTGGTGCGGTCTGCAACACGAAAGTATGTCCCATCCACGCCTAGTGAAACGTCTGATAAGCTCAAATACCGCTTTGATGTGGACGATATTTTAACGTATTCCGGAATACGATCTTGCCGTAAATGTCCACCGGAATAGGGAAGAACTTCCGTTATGCGCAATTCATTGATCGTTGGGGGCCAATAAATGGGTTCTAGCTGATTTTGGCTAACGTTGCCTGCGTAATCCGTTAGGTGGGGAATGAATAGGGCGGAGGATTCATTTAGGAGTGCGGTGATAATGTGTTGAGGTGGCAGGAGTACGCCGAAATCGTTGGTGATAGGTATCGAACCGGAATACACGACTCGACCATCTGTCAAAAGGTCCACGTGCAAGCGTTCCCCATCGGGAAGTGGCTCTGAAAACCAAACCACGAGTGAATCGGGTCGTCGTAGTTCCGCCGCGACGAGTGTTGGAGCTGTAATGTCTACAACATGCTGCGAATTTATTAATCCAGGGGTTGAACCTATTGGAGCCGTCGACAGCGACCAGTTTGAAGCTAAATAACCAGGTATAAACGGTGATTTCCGCTCCCATGAAACGCCTGCCTGGGACACCTTCCAGCCCATTTTGTCAACAAGCCGGCCATTCACTTCGACAAATAGGGAATCCCCATTGTTATTGAGAGCGGGCCAAGAGCTAATGGCTCCCAAATGGGTGCCCATAGGAAAAAGGTGTTCCGACGCTGAAATCGATTTCACCAACACGATGTACGCGTTTCGTGGGAGGGGAAACTGGACCTGAATGGTTTTCCAAGATCCGGATTGATCTCGAACTCGAATTCCAGACCAATAAACGGAATCGGGCTCTGGTACGAACAATTCAATGAATTCCACATCTCCTGCAGATGGAGCAGGCATCACTTCATTGATTCGAATGACCGGTCCGACGTCTTGGGCGAATGCTGACTTTTGTGACCCAGAAGTGAAGCAAAAGAACAGGAGGAGGATAATCGTCAGTGGTACTTTTGGTACTGAGAACCGCCGAAAAGTATTCTTGCAACTAGAAACGTACGCCATAAAACACCCTTAATACGGATTGAATCCAGATAGATTTCCGTATTAGAGGAAAGGGGCAAGCGCGCCGTAACGGCTGCGAACGAGCGAAGAGTCAACGAAAGAAGGACTTAAGAGACGTGCTGTTTGTCTAGGTAAGCAATCAAGGTTTTAGCCCAAAGATGGGCAGCCTTTTCAAGAATGTCTTCGTCGATATCAAAATTAGAATCGTGTAAAACATACGAGGTTTCAGGACTGCTACACGTCCCAACGCGCAATAAAGCGCCTGGAACTTGGTCTAAATAGTGCGCAAAGTCTTCCGCACCCATAGAAGGGACGGGGATATCGAAAATTGCATCAGGTCCGTCGCTGTGCAAGATGGTCTCCCTGAGGATTGAAATTAAGGACCCGTCATTGACAACAGGCGGAGAGCCGTAATCAAAATCAACATGGACCTCGGCGCCATAAACGGCGCCCATTCGAATCGCTACTTGCTCGATATGCGTTTTTATGACTTCTCTTTCGCCGTTTTCAGTGCACCTAAAGGTACCACCAAACTCTGCTTCCGCTGGGATTACATTGTACGCTTCGCCCGCTTTAAGCCGACAGATAGCAATGACGGCAGGTTTTCTGGCATCAGAAACCCGACCTATCAATTGATACAATGCGTTCATGATCTGCGTAGCAATCCAAATGGTATCGGTGGCTTGATGCGGCCGTGCCGAATGACCGGTGGTTTGGGCCACGACGCAAATTTTAAACCGATCGGCAGACGCAGTTGCAGTCCCTGAGATTAGCCCGTAAACACCACTTTTTAGGGTTGGATCGACATGAGAGGCATAGACGGCTTGCACGCCATTGAGTACCCCATCTTTGATCATTAGCGGCGCTCCTGAAGGAATGCCTTCCTCATTCGGTTGAAAAAATACCCGAACCGTTCCTTTAATCAGCTCTCGATGGTCGTGCAGAATCATCGCGATGCCCATTCCAATGGTAGTATGGGCGTCATGGCCGCATAAATGTGCCAGACCTGGATTTTGCGACCTATAGCTTACCGTCTTGGTGTCTTGAATGGGAAGTGCGTCAATATCGCTTCGGTAGGCTACCATTGGCCCAGGGTGCGATCCAACTATGTCGACAAAAAGGCCCGTGGTGGCCAAGGGGCCTACAACCTTCAGCCCGTAAGCTTCCAAGGTGTCGGAAATAAAACGCGAGGTTTTGAACTCCGACAGGCCAATTTCAGGGTTTTGGTGGAGTCGCCGCCGAATGGAAACCAGCGTTTCGGCAAAAGAAGGAGACGTAGAATCCAAGCCGGTTAGAACATTCATTTCGTCGACGAGAAGCGGTGTGACGAAATCCTCAGTGATAAGTGACATACAAATGACGGTTCATTATGAATCAGACCATCCCGAATCGTTTCCTGAAGAACCATTCGAGAGTCAGAAGAACTAAGATAAGGAGTAAAAAGGGCAGTTTCTGCCATAGTCGAATTTGAGAGAGAACCGTTGTGGCGACCGATTCAAATCCGGGCTGGGCGCGAATTAAAGACGATAACTGAGCTATGTCATTGTCGGACAATAGCTTACCGCCAGATCGATCAGCTATTTGAGACATCAAGCTGTAGTCTGCACGTGTATTGCGATATTCTAGCGTCCGTGTTCCAACGGTAAAAGCTCCTTCATCCGTTCCAATTTCTACTTCATTACGCGTCGCTGTCGCTGCGTAGGAATAGGCTCCGGAAGGCAACCCACCTACATCCCAGGAATAGCGGCCATTTCCTAACGAAGCCATTTCGAAGGGATACAATTGACCATCTGGAGCCGTCAGTTGAATCGATAAAGCAGCATCCGACACAGGACGAAGTGTTTCATCATAAACTTCGCCGCTAAAAACCACAGATTCACCCTCAGCGTATTCATTTTCGGCAGGTTGAACGCGAACTAATCGGGTATCGTCGGTGGCTAGAAGCCATTGCACGGTATTGCCAACAATCTTTTTGAAAACCTCAGACTCTTTTTGGAGATCTTCGGGTGCATTGCTCCATTTCCAAAAACCGTGAGCCAAAAAGGCCGCTGAACGGGTTGAAGGAGTCCGTGCTACCCCAATGATAGGATCGCCCAGCGCAACGCCACGGATTTCAGAACCGGTTAACATGGTTGCAGTGGGCGAAGCCACCCATCTGCTTTCATTAATTGAAATAGGGGGGAGTCGATTCCAATTGGTAACGGAAGCCTGGCTACCTGTATCAAAAATAGCATGGGATCCAGCTAGTGCGGTTTCGGCCATTGATCCATCTACATATCCCGTTCGAATGGATTCTGGGATGAACGGAAGAACCGATGCGAAATCCCTTTTTAGCGCGGTAATATCTGTTTTGCGATCCAGCACAAAGAACAATGGGACGCCATCCTTAACCGCATTAACGACGAACGAAGACGAGGCAGGAGTACTGGCCGGCCCGGGGAAACCAACGGATAGTATTAAGTCGAAGTCGTTTAGGTCAGCAGGCAACTCTCCTTGATAAAAGGACCCATTGGGTGATCCCGTACGCTGCACCAACTCAGCCGTCTCATCCTCTAGCATCAGTCGGGCAAGGTTGGCAACATCGGGCGAGGGAGAACCGGCGAGCAAAAGGACACGCTTTTTTTGATCTAAAACTAAAACGGTCGTGTTATGGATGTTATTACGATACGTTGCTTCATCATCTAAGCGGGAGACCGAAACACGTAAATTATTTCTTCCCGGTGCCTTCGCGGTGAAGGTAAGCTCTACTTCGGACTCCGTACCCGAAGGCGGCATGGCTAAGGTGCGCGTATCCAAAACGCCGCTCGGGTCACTAAGCGTTATTGAAAGGGATTGATTTGAAAAACCATCGTTTCGAACCCTAACCAAAACGGGGACTTCAGAACCGTTGTAGACCAGCTCATTGGTAGCCACACCCACAATTTTGATATCCTTTCTTAGCGTTGAATCGCCGTGAGCCACCGAATAAATAGGTACAGGAAAGCGCTCTGCTAGATGAATAGGATTCGCACCGGCGTTGTAAAGTCCGTCGCTCACCAATATGACTGACTTAAGGGGATCGTTTTGAAAAAGATCTTGAACGGAACGCAGGGCCTTTCCCATATCCGTTTTGCCCTGCACCAAAGACAACGATTCAAGGGAATCCAGTTTGGACAAGTCTGAGCCAAATGTGAAATACTGTACATTGATGCCCTGCAACGCGTTATCCAGTTTGGATAATTTGTTTTGTAACTGTTGATCAGGGACAACCAATACGGAATCTGCCCAATTCATGCTTTCAGAGCCATCCACGAGAACCGCTACCGAGGGTTCATTGAGTCGCTCCGATTCTTTTTGCAAGACCGGTTCAAAGATGAGAAACAGGATAAGAGCTAAGGAAACCGCCCGAAGCGAGCCCAACATCCAGCGCAGCGACCTATTGATTGGGGGGACGGTTGAACGATAGGTCCACCAAGAAACTCCGATTGCCAGAAGCAAAAAGAGCAGTAACAACCAAGGTGTATGTCCAAACGTTAGATTCAATTAGGTCAATTCGGGATAAATGAGCCAAACCAAATAGACGACGAAAGCGATCAATAATAGGATACCGTCAATCCGTGACAGCGCGTGTTTGGTTCGCGCCAATGGGTATAGCAACAGCGAAAAACCAATTAGGACCGGAAAATGGAGTTGAAGCGTCTCAACCTCTACTTCCATTGGACGAATGACGGCAACAAATCCAATCACAAACAAGATGTTCAAAATGTTGCTTCCAACAACATTGCCTACCGCCATGTCATTTTCATTTCTGAAAGCGCTCATCAACGAAGCGGCCAGTTCGGGCAGGCTCGTGCCAATTGCTACAATAGTGAGACCAATAATAATGGGCGCAATTTGTAATAACTCGGCAATCCCAACGGCCGAATCAACCATAAGGCGTGCACCGATGGCTAGTGCCGCAATTCCAGCAATGATTAGAAGCACTCTGAAATAAGGAGCGATGTGGGACTGGGAAACGAATCGAGTAAACGCATTTGCGGCGGGATCTACCTCCTCATCTTGAACTGATTCTCGCTCTAGCGATGAGTTTTTGGCATGTTTTAGCGCGTCATTTACAATGAAGACCATGAACGCGACCAAGCTTGATAGTAGAATTATTCCATCTACTCGAGACAATACGCCGTCCAGTGAAAGGATGTAAAACAATCCAGTCACGGCAAGCATCATGGGGTACTCTTTGCGCAATACGTTTCCGTCAAACGCCAACGGCAGTAGCACGGCGCTGACCCCTAAAATGAGAGCGATATTACTGATGTTTGACCCAATAATATTCCCAATGGCTAGCCCATCCTCGCCGGCCATGACGGCAAAAAAGTTTAAAAGAAACTCCGGGATGGAAGTGCCCATGGCCACCACGGTAAGGCCGACAATGAGGGGTCTAATGCCGAATCTTTTTGCAACGGCTGATGCGCCTTGAACCAACCAGTCCGCTCCCAAATACAGGATGCCTAAGCCAAGAATAAAAACAGCAGAAAGGGAGAGCATGTGGAAGTATTATGACTTCTGTGTACGTTTTAGGACGTCGCCAGAAAAGTGACCTGGTAATAGTTCTGTGGCCATCATAGAGGCCGGAGCGTCACTTCCAAGGTCCATCCAAACCGTTGCATGGGGGGCAAGTTCCACTATAACTTGTCTACACGCACCGCACGGCGTGCCTCCTGGAAGTTTAGGGCAAGAAACGTAAATGGCCTTGGTTTCGCCGAGTCCGTAGGAGATGGCCGTAGACAACGCATTTCGTTCGGCACAAAGGATTTGGCTCCAATCACTATGTTCGACATTGGCCCCGGTAATTACCTCGCCAGATGGAAAGGCGATGGCACAACCCACCGGAAAATTGGATTGGGGAATTAGGGCGTGGTGGGAAGCTGTTCTGGCTAATTCAACACCACGTTGAGGGTCAAAATGATCAACATGCTTTATGATTTCAACCGCTTCGGTGGGCACTGGGAGATGTGCTCCGGCGACTAAAAGCAATTGACTACCAACCAACTCCCAGCTATAGCCGGACAGGGCGCTGGTGTAAGCAAGCTCCGATTCAGAAAAAGGAACGGATGAAATAACGGCCGATATGTCTTTGCGCCCCAAGGAGAAGGCAGTAGTAAACGCGTTGAGAAGGGCGGAAATACTGAGTTGAAAGGAGGCGTTTTCAACCCGAACACCCGGAATAAACGAACCATCTTCGAGAAGAATGATAACGGCCTCCATTCTTCCGGAATACGGAGCATAAGAGCGCTCGGTATACGTTAGAACCTTTTGTAGAAGGTTATTTGCTACGTTTTGAAAGGGATCCACGGCGTATTGGGTTGTTTAACGAACGCGTAATGTACGAATTCGCGTGAGTTTGGTATCAAATCCGTGTGGAGATTAAAGTTCTCGTTGTTTCGATTGATGGAATGGGGTAGTTTTGCGCTTCGCTTTGATGAAGGGCTTGTCCTTCCGATCAAAACCCTGCCGGGATGGCGGAATAGGTAGACGCAACGGACTTAAAATCCGTTGAGCAATTTGCTCGTGCGGGTTCGAGTCCCGCTCTCGGTACACTCGGTAAGAGGCCTGGGGACAGTTAACAGCTGTCTTCAGGCCTTTTTTATGGGCTGAAGTATTCGTTTTTCGTCTATTCAGAGTGAGGATGGCTAGCCTAGGGACGCGTTTTCGGGACCAACCTTGATTAATTGATTTATTGGAATGAACTTGAGGGGCATTTCCAAGCACCGTCGATAAACCTCTTCCTACTTATGTATCGCTCCATTCTCTCTTTCATTCTCCTTCTTAGCCTATCAGCACCTCTTTCGGCTCAGCAAAGTGGCTCGGTGACCGCCTCCGACGATAAGTGGGACGTCACAGCCTCACATGGCGACACCAAAACGGTTGAGTTTACTACTACTGAAGCGACCTGGATGTCCGTGGATGTAAGTCCAGATGGCTCCTTGCTGGTTTTTGATGTATTGGGCGATATTTACACCATGCCTGTGGATGGTGGAAAAGCGACTCGAATTTCCGGTGGATCCGCATATGACGTTCAGCCTCGATTCAGCCCAGATGGCACGAAAATAGCGTTTACCAGCGACAGAGCAGGCGGCGATAATTTGTGGGTGATGAATCAAGATGGCTCCAATCCCGCACAGGTTTCAACAGAAAACTTTCGATTGGTAAACGGCCCTGCGTGGACACCCGACGGCCAATACCTCTTGGGTCGGAAGCACTTTTCCTCCGAGCGATCTCTCGGCGCTGGAGAAGTCTGGATGTACCACATTTCTGGTGGTAGCGGCATGCAGCTTACCAAGCAGAAAAACGATCAACAAGATCAAGGCAACGAAATAGCCGTCAGCCCAGATGGACGGTACGTCTATTTCAGCGAAGACGTGACTCCGGGCCCGACGTTTCAATACAATAAAGATCCCAATGGACAGATTTACGTCGTAAAACAGCTGGATCGGGAAACGGGGCGCATCAAGAACCTAATTACGGGTCAAGGTGGATCGGCGCGGCCCGTTCCGTCGCCGGATGGAAAGTCTATTGCCTTCGTACGAAGAGATCGGGCAAACTCGGTACTATTTATTTATGACATCGAATCGGGCGTTTCTAGGCCCATTTATGAGGGTTTGGATCACGATCAGCAAGAAACATGGGCTATTTTCGGGGTCTATCCAAACTTCGCATGGACGCCGGATAACAAAAACATTGTGATTTGGGCCGGCGGGCATCTGCAAAAGGTCGAAATTGGATCCACTTTGGCGAACACTACGGTTTCCCCAATTCCATTTTCAGTAGACGTGTCAGTAACGGTAACGTCTCCGCCGCAATCTACACAGGTCGTTAGCCCGCCTACGTTTGATGCTAAAATGATTCGTGATGTGGCGACATCGCCCAGCGGCACCACCATCGCGTTTAACGCCATTGGTCATATTTGGACGAAAACGCTTCCTAATGGCACTCCTAAAAGGGTAACTACCGATAATCGATTTGAAGGAGAGCCCAGTTTTAGCCCAGATGGAAAGTGGATTGTGTACTCCACATGGGACGACAATGAATTGGGAGGCATTTTTCGCGTTGCTGCAACTGGCGGACCATCGGTAAAGCTGTCCTCTCAAAAAGGATACTTTTGGTCCCCCCGGTACTCGCCGGATGGAAAACTAATCGTTTTCCAAAAAGGAAGCGGGAATGGTCTATTGGGAACGGATTTCAGCACCAATACCGGTTTGTTTTGGATGAAAGCAGATGGCAGTTCCACGACGCTTATTCAAGAAAATGGATCGGATGCTCGCGTGGGACCTGATAATCGGGTGTACTTTCTTGCTGGTGGAGGTCTCTCGAAAGAATACCGTAGCGTGCGTCTAGACGGAGGGGATGAACGCTTCCACTTTAAACTGAAGTATGCCAACACCATTGTCCCGTCTCCTGACTTTCAATGGGTCGCTTTTACTGAGTTACATAATGCGTTTATTGCTCCGTTTCCTCAAACGGGAACGGCTTTAGAGCTTACAAAAGACACGAAAGCCATTCCTGTGAAGCAAATTTCGAGGGATGCGGGCATGTATCTACACTGGGCTCCTAATTCAAAAGCGGTGCATTGGGTACTGGGCCCCGAATATTTTACACGCTCCCTTAAAGACAGCTTTTCCTTTGTAGACGGCGCGCCGAGTGACCTTCCAGCTATTGATTCATCTGGAGTGGCCATCGGGTTAAAGGTGCAAACCGACGTCCCACAAGGCGTAACGGCATTTACGAATGCCCGCGTTGTGACCATGAAAGGGGATGAAGTATTGGAAGGGGTAACACTCGTCGTTGAAAACAATCGAATTACGGCGCTCGGGAAAAACGTTTCAATTCCCAAGGGAGCCACGATTATAGATGCGAAAGGGAAAACTATAATGCCTGGCATGATCGATGTTCATGGCCATGCGCAGCATTTTAACGAAGGATTCGGCCCCCAACAAAACTGGGTGTATTACGCCAACTTGGCCTATGGCGTCACAACCTCGCACGACCCCTCAGCCAATACGTCCTTCGTTTTTGCTCAATCGGAGTTGGTCAAAGCCGGGTTAACGGTAGGCCCGCGCATCTTTTCTACCGGAACCATTCTCTATGGAGCCGACGGGGATTTTAAAGCGGTCATCAACAATTTAGAGGATGCTCGCTCCCACATGAGACGGATGAAAGCAGTCGGAGCATTTTCCGTAAAAAGCTACAATCAACCTCGTCGCGAACAACGGCAGCAGGTATTACAGGCAGCGAGAGAGTTGGAAATGTTGGTGGTACCAGAAGGAGGCTCCACCTTTTTTACCAACATAACAATGATTTTGGATGGGCATACGGGAATTGAGCATAACATTCCTGTTGCGCCCTTGTATAACGATATCCTATCGGTTTGGGCCGAAAACCCAGTCGGATATACACCAACGTTAGTGGTGAGTTACGGGGGAATAAACGGGGAGTACTATTGGTACCAAAACACCAATGTTTGGGAGCAGAAAAGACTGCTTAATTTCCATCCCAAAGATGCCATTGATTCCCGTTCAAGAAGGCGGCTCATGGTCCCAGATGATGAATGGGAGTACCAAGAGGTGGCTCGATCTGCAAAGGATTTGATTGATAGGGGGGGTAAGGTTCAGATAGGCGCTCACGGTCAGCGTCAAGGACTGGGCGCTCATTGGGAGCTTTGGATGTTTGTGCAAGGCGGGATGACGAACCTAGAGGCCCTTCGTTCGGCCACCCTTTCTGGCGCCGAATATCTGGGTCTCGACAAGGATTTGGGATCGCTGGAAGTAGGAAAGTTGGCCGACTTGTTGGTTTTGGACAAGAATCCCTTGGAGGATATTCGAAATTCCGAGTCCATCAATAGTGTGATGATTAACGGCCGTTTATACGATGCTTGGACCATGGATGAGATCGGAAACCATCCGAAACCCCGTGCCAATTTCTTCTGGGAAAAGTAAGTAGAGCGTACAGCAATGAGTAAAAAGCGAAAATTTGGTCGGTTGGATTGGAAGGTGAGTGAAGTAGGCCACGGTATGTGGGGAATGGGCTCCTGGTCCGATTCCAACGATGAAGCATCGCTGGAAGCACTGCAGTTGTCGGTCGACCTGGGGTGTAATTTTTTTGATACGGCCTTCGCCTACGGCGAAGGCCGCTCCGAAGCCCTGTTAGGTCGGCTGATTCGGCAAAATCCCGGTCGAAAATTGTATACCGCGACCAAAATTCCTCCCAAAAACAGGAAGTGGCCTTCAAAACGAGGATTCCTCCTCGACGACTGTTTTCCAGCCGACCATATTCGCGAATACACCGAAAAGAGTCTGTCCAATGCTGGGCTGGAATCGTTCGATTTAGTTCAATTTCATGTGTGGGAAGACGATTGGGTCGACGACGATCGATGGGTGCAAGCCCTAGATGACTTGAAATCGGAAGGCTTAATTAAAGCTACGGGTATCTCCATAAATCGTTGGGAGCCATCGAATGGCATCCGAACCGTCATCAGCGGTTTTATTGATGCGGTGCAAGTCATTTATAACATTTTTGACCAAAACCCTGAAAATGAACTTTTTCCGGCTTGCAGGGAAAACGGTGTAGCGGTCATAGCTCGGGTGCCCTTTGACGAAGGCACACTGACCGGAAATTTAACCGCCCAATCCAAGTGGCCAGAGGGTGATTGGCGAAATACGTATTTCGTACCTCAGAATTTGATTCCGAGCGTGGAAAGGGCGGAAATACTGAAAGGGTTGTTGCGCGATGGCATGACGCTTCCTGAAATGGCGATGCGTTTTATTCTGTCCAACCCAGACGTGACCACGGTTATACCCGGAATGCGGGCGTTAAAACACGTCAGAAGCAATTTGGCTTGTTCTGAAAGCGGTCCTCTTTCCAAAGAGATGCTCGATGTCTTAAAGAATCATCGGTGGGACCGTTCACCGACTTCCTGGTCGCACTAGTCATATCCCCTTTGAAGCTTGTCTGACCCCGAACAAGCGAATGGGGAGACCCTCTAGTTCAGATCAAATCGTATATTCG
>JAURGV010000053.1 GCA_030833605.1 Rhodothermales bacterium | reverse complement strand
AATCCAAAAACGCAAACATCCCTTCAAAATGTAGGTTATTTGTTCGTTGTGGTGTTGATGTTTGGGTACGATGGCACCTTTATTCAGAAATACTTGTGCAATCATAACCTGATCACCCGAAACTAACTTCCTTCCGATAGTTGGCGAAAGTTTTTCCATTTCGATGGCATCCCAGGAAGTAAGTGTGACAGGACTGGACATTAGCTTTCCGATTTAGTGATGGGAAACGTTTATTCAAAGGCTCGGCCGTTTCAAAGGTAAAGGCATTGCGTCATCAAGACAACCTCCCCTTTTTAAGTATTTTGGATCAAACGAAGTCGTTAGCAAGCTTACGTAGTTTCCAACAAAAATCAATCACGTTGTGACGAAAGTCCCGAATCGCAAATCAAGGAGAATGTGGCTGCTTATTGCTTACGCAATACTCCTAGCTGGTTCTCATGGGATTCGGACACAACCTGCAGATTTACCGGCTGATTCCAACCTAGAAACGATTCTTCTTCCTGAACTGGATAACGGAATTCCCATCAAAGAAAGCATTCATCTAGCCTTTATTGACAACCACAAAGAGGGCGCTGCTGTATTGATTTTGCCGGATAACCGGGCTGGATCGACGGCCACGATAAAGCTTGTAGAGTCGTTAAACATCCGTTCTCCCTACCGCATCATTGCGCCCGATTTATCCGGCTTGAGTGGCCTAAACGGCGATTTGACGGACCATTCGTTCAGAAACCAAGCCGCTTATTTATCTCTGCTCTTGGATTCATTGTCTATCGATTCGGCGCATGTTATCGCCTATTCGTCTTCCGGAATAGTGGCCAGCAACTGGATGCACAGCGCACCGCATCAACTCAAATCGGTCACCATGCTTTCTGCGTATGGCGTCCAAGAATTAGAATTACTGGGCGAATACTATCTAAATCGGTCACTTTACGCGCTGCAAGTTGCTTTAATCTGGTTCAAATCAGAAGCCATTCCCCACTTTGGCCTATTTGACCGAAGTCCCCGTAACCTTGCATACGCCTTAAACTGGCTAGAATCCGATCAACGCCCTATCAGGGCGTACTTGGGTGGATTTAGGGGGCCGGTTCAGATTATTCACGGCACCAACGACGACCAGGTATCCTATTCAAGCGCGCTTGAACACCACCGCATTCTACCGCAAAGTGAACTCAAGGCCATGGAATTGGCCGGGCACGATATTCCCGTATCCCATGCTGACACACTGTCTGCTTGGGTCCAACAATGGATTGAACGGGTAGATTCGAATCAGGTGACCCCGTATAGCGCTGTTTCAGGGGACGCACTTGCTCGCTCAAACGAACCTTTTCACCCATCCCGTTATCCACGCGCCGTGGGTGGGGCCTTGTTCGTATTGTTGAGATTAATCGCACTATCCACTTTACTTAGTGAGGATATTGCTGCCATTGGGGCAGGACTTTTAGTAGCCCGGGGTAGTCTCGAATTTGATCAAGCCCTTGCCGCGACGTTTGTGGGCATTTTCGGAGGTGACATTACCCTCTATGCTGCGGGGCGACTTATGGGAGCCCGTATCGTTACCTACCCCCCATTTTTATGGCTCATCTCGGCCAGAAAACTGGAACGTGGAAAGATCTGGTTCCAAAACTAGGGTACTAAAGTGGTCCTAATCAGTCGGATCGTTCCGGGATCCCGATTTCCAACGTATGTCGCAGCAGGCGTATTAAAGGCCCCTTTTTGGAAATTTGTTGGACTATTTCTGATTGGAACGGTTATTTGGACGCCACTAATTGTCGGGCTTTCTACGGTGATGGGCAATCAAATTCTTGATTTGTGGACCAACTATGAATCGATTGCCGTTTATGTTTTGGTCGGCTTTATTGCGTTCATTTATGGGATGATCCACGTTGGAATACCGCTTTTCAGCCACAACGGTCGCATGCGATGGGTTGCTAGGACAAAGCGTCTCATCAAGTGGGAATATTGGCCTAGATGGCTCTTCCAATTACCCATTTATGTATTCGTGGGGGTACTGATGGTGAGATTCCGCGTCGCGACGTTGACCTCTGTTAAAAAGCGTCTGGACGAAGTTCTATCAGATGGGAGTGGTTTCGATCCGGGCCCGGTAAAAACCAACAGAACCATAAAAAATGCTTCGCTCTTGACCCATTACGCGATCGCTATGAATCAATGGAAAACGGCATTTTCGAGCCTTTCTCAGGATACAGAAAAGCATAGTTGACTCACCTCGTGAGGGGCACGACATTTTAATTGTCGTCTTGCCGTATACTTATCGCCCCATTGATTTGACCATTAGCCCTTCTATTTCGTGACAGAAAGCAGCACCCCTCAAAAGGGATTTGGAACCTTTGGAGGTGTATTTACACCGTCCATTCTGACCATCTTGGGCGTAATCATGTATTTGCGCTTTGGTTGGGTTGTTGGAAATGTCGGGTTGATGGGGACGTTTATGATCGTCACGCTCTCTACGTCCATCACGTTGCTGACGGGACTGTCGATTTCTTCGATTGCTACCGATCAACGCGTACGAACGGGCGGAGCTTATTACATGATTTCCCGCTCACTAGGTATTGAAGCCGGGGGAGCTGTTGGGATTCCATTGTACATCGCCCAAGCCCTCTCCGTCGCCTTGTATACCATCGGTTTTGCGGAAAGCGTGGTTAGGGTATTCCCCAATCTCGACGAAAAAATTGTTGCCCTGATTACGACCTCTTTGGTTACCATTTTAGCCATTAAATCGGCAAAAACGGCTATCAAAACGCAATATGTGATCATGGCTGCCATCGGTGTGTCACTGCTCTCGTTGATATTTGGCAGTCCACTAGAGCCCTCAACGCTTCCAGCGGTTTCTTCCCAGGCCGAATCAGTTGGATTCTGGGTGGTATTTGCCGTGTTTTTCCCCGCCGTCACAGGAATTATGGCGGGTGTGAACATGTCGGGAGACTTGGCCAACCCAAGCAAGTCCATTCCCATTGGAACGTTAGCCGCAATTGGTGTGGGATACCTCATATACATGGTTATACCAATCATTTTGACTGCGCGGGCTACCCCGGATCAGCTAATTAACGATCCGCTAATTATGCGGAAGATTTCTTTTTGGGGTGACGCGATCATCATGGGGGTCTGGGGAGCTACGCTATCTAGTGCGCTGGGGAGCATATTAGGCGCTCCTCGTGTTCTGCAAGCCATTGCGCGCGACGGAGTTATCCCAAAGTTCTTGAGCTTTTTGGGTCAGGGCCATGGCGAAGACGACGAACCCAGAATGGGCACAGCGTTCACGTTCGCCTTAGCTATCATAACCGTTCTTTTAGCTGATCTGGACATGATAGCGCCGATCCTGACCATGTTCTTCTTGACCACGTACGGCGTATTGAACATCACAGCTGCGCTGGAAGGGTTTCTCGGAAATCCTTCCTTCAGACCTAATTTCAAGGTCCACTGGATGTTTTCTTTAGCTGGCGCGGTAGGCTGTACGCTGGTGATGTTTCTGATTAATCCGATGGCAACCGCGGCCGCCATTGCGATCGTGATTGTGATCTATTTCTGGTTGGAAAGGCAAGAATTACGGTCCGCTTGGGGCGATGTTCGAAGCGGAATTTGGTTCAACCTAACCCGGACCGGCCTACTCCGATTGCGCAGTAATGTGGATGCGAAGAACTGGCGGCCTCATCTTTTGGTGTTGTCGGGAGCGCCAACTAAACGGTGGTATCTGATCCAATTTGCTTCCTCTCTTTCCCATAACAGAGGATTGTTAACGGTCTCGACGGTCCTTGGTGGCCCCAACATCACCTCTTCCAGAATCGAAAAAATGACTCAGGGCATTTACGATTACATGGACAAACAGGGCGTACAAGCGCTGGTTCGGATAGCGAAATCAAACGACCCTTATGGTGGTGCCGCTTCGTTAGTTGATATGTACGGCTTGGGCACGCTCGCGCCCAATACCGTTGTTCTGGGTGCGTCCGAAGACACGGAACGCGTCAAGGAGTACTGTGCGATGGTGAGCCGTTTTCATGCCGCCAAACGCAACTCCATTATTATTCGATTCAATGAGTCCAAAGGGTTCGGTGCTCACAAAAACATAGACGTTTGGTGGGGTGGCCTAAAAGGAAATGGCGCGCTTATGCTCATTTTGTCTTGGCTACTCGGTACGAGTCTTGAATGGAGGGGTGCGACCGTCACGATTAAAATGGTTGTCCCCACTGATCAAGCGTCTGAAGGTGCTTTAAACAACCTTGAAGAGGTATTGTTGGCTTCGAGAACGGGTGCACACATGGAAGTTATTGTATCCAATGGAAAATCATTTCCTCAAATCCTGCAGGAATCCTCTTCCTCTGCCGACTTGGTGTTTTTGGGAATGGCTGCTCCGACAAAAGACTTTGACAAATATTACCCAACCCTGCTCGAAAAAACGGCTAATCTACCAACTACCGTGTACGTATTAGCCGGCGAAGACCTAGAGTTTGGAGAAGTGATCACGTAAGTCGTGAATTCGTTCTCCTCTTCCCCACCTATTTCAATCCGATTCTTGTTCGCTCACCGCTATGTTCAAGTCCGTTCCTCATTCCGAGACCCTTCTTTCGATAGCCGCTTGTTGCGGCACGCCTACTTACGTTTATTTTGATGATATCCTTTCAGAAAAGATAAACACGTTAAAACATCACCTGACCGGACTGCCGCTACAGCTGTTGTATGCCATGAAAGCCAACCAATCTATTCCTGTAATGGAACGGATGAAGTCGGAAGGCCTGGGTATAGATGCCGTTTCTCCTGGCGAGCTGCTTCTCGCCCTCAAAATGGGGTTTCCAAAAGAAAAAATCCTGTTTTCCGCCAATAACATGACGGACGAAGAAATGCACTTGGCCAAAAAACACGGTGTAATCCTCAATGTGGGTGAATTGTCCCGGCTGGAAAAATTGGGGAAAGCGTATCCGGGTTCAGAGGTTTGTGTTCGTTTAAACCCGCAAATTGGAGCGGGGCATCACAAGCATGTTATCACGGCCGGAGCGGAGAGCAAGTTTGGAATCCCGGTTGAGCAGATTGAAGCCATCAAGACGATCGCCAGCACCTATTCGTTAAAGGTCCGAGGACTCCACCAGCATATTGGAAGCGGCATTTTAGACGCAGATACCCTGTGGAAGGCAATTTCCGTGATGCTCAGCACGTCGCTTTTATTCGACGACCTTCACTTTATCAATTTGGGCGGCGGGCTAGGCATTCCCTATAAGGCGGACGAATCGGGCCTACCCATGCATGAGTTTGCTTCAAAAATCGTTGCCCCTCTACAGTCGTTTATCAAACAACATCCGGCAAAACATCTTCAGATTTGGTTTGAACCCGGCCGGTTTTTCACGGCTGAATGTGGTGTTTTGCTGGCGACAGTAAACACTATCAAGCCCACGGAGCACATTACGTTTGCCGGGGTGGATTCAGGAATGAATCACTTGGTTCGACCGGCCATGTATGGAGCCTACCACGAGGTGGTAAACCTTTCCAATCCCGACGGCCCACTTCATCGTTATGATGTCGTAGGCAATATTTGCGAATCGGCTGATTTCTTTGCAAAAGGGCGCATGGTTCAGCAGCTGAGGGAAGGCGACTTGGTTGCGGTTTTGGACACCGGGGCCTACGGTATGTCCATGGCAAACTCCTACAATATGAGATCGCTCCCAGCAGAAATATTTGTGGATGCCCCCTGTGGTGAATGGAGAGTCATCAGGCAACGTAAAACGGCGGAATCCATAGCGGAAAACGCCCTCAACGGCCTCTAAACTGTGGTGTTCTTGCGTAAAATCGCGGCTCTCAAAACCGTCTTATGCAGCTCGCACCCCTACCGTTAGTGATGGCAATCCTTCAATTTTCGCAACCAATTGGTCGCCGGGATGCACTTGGCTGACGCCTTCGGGTGTGCCGGTAAAGAGCAAATCACCAGGCATTAGCGTAAAAATGGAACTGCACCAATGTATCAGGTAAGCTACCGAGAATATCATCTCATTAGTATTTCCACTTTGCCGGGTCTCTCCGTTTACTTGTAACTCAATGTGCGTGTTTTGGATATGCCTAAGGGCATGTGGCGGGGCAAATTCGCCCAGCGGTGCAAACGTGTCGTATCCTTTTGCAACACTCCAAGGATGGCCCTTCGCTTTGGCTTTCGATTGAATATCCCGTGCCGTCATATCTAATCCCACAGCAAACCCCGCGATATGCTCTAAGGCCTTGCTTTCTGGAATATCTTTTCCCGCTTTACCAATTAAACAGACCAACTCTACCTCGTGATGCACGTCGCTGGACGCGCGAGGAATGACAATTTCTTCTCCCGATTCTATTAAAGCCGAAGCAGGTTTTAGAAAAACCATCGGATCTTCTGGGACTTCATTTCCTAATTCCTTGGCGTGTTTAGCATAATTTCGCCCTATGCAAAGCAGTTTTCCGGGACGAAACGTTTCAATTTGATCTGAAATTCGAAATAGTTCACGCATAGTAGGGTTTGATTCGGGTAAATAAATGTTGTAAATTAGTGGGCTAGGCGGTTTTGTCACCTCGACCCAACTCCCTTACCTATTCCTGCTGTAACAGCGTAAAAGCTGAATCAGCGCAACGATCGAACTCTCGCGTCGGTAATCACCCCGGCGCTCGAAAGAAGAGAACATAATGTACGCAATAGTTGAAATTGCTGGAAAGCAGTACAAAGTATCAAAAGACGATACCCTGTACATTCCAAAAAACGAAGCTGCCGCTAACAGCAAACTGACTTTTGATAAAGTCTTGTTGATGGCAGATGGCGAAAATATTACAGTAGGAACACCTGTCATTGATGGTGCTTCAGTCGAAGCTACGGTTATTGAACACGTTCGGGCTGACAAAGTCTTGGTCTTCAAGAAAAAACGTCGTAAGCACTACAAAGTGAAAAACGGACATCGCCAGCCGTACACGCAAGTAAAAATTGAATCTCTTTCAGGAACTGGCTCTGCAAAAAAAGCAGCTAAAAAAGCTACCCCGAAAGCGACTAAACCAAAAGCAGAAGCTACAGAAGCTGCTGAATAACCCAAACTTGGAGGTCTACAATGGCTCATAAGAAAGGAATGGGGTCCACCAAGAATGGTCGCGACTCCAACCCCAAGATGCTAGGAATCAAGGCTTTTGGTGGTGAATTTGTTAAATCAGGTGCAATCGTGGTTCGTCAGAGAGGCACGAAATTCCATCCTGGTGACAATGTTGGTCGCGGTGGTGACGATACATTGTTTGCAACAGCCGCTGGAACCGTACGTTTTGCTACTGGTGTCGGCAAAAGAAAATTTGTTCACATCGATCCAACTACTGCTTAGATCTGATCTGCATAGTTTGTTTTTAAAGGTCCCTTTTCCTTCCGGAAGAGGGACCTTTTTTTGTTCTATCGCTGCCCTCGCGAGCGTCGTCGGATGCTGGCAGAAGCGCACCGCGCAATGGACACCTTACGGCAAAAACTCGGCGAAGAACCTTCCGATGGAGCCGTTGCAGAACATTTGGATATCTCATTAATCGAGTATCACACCCTTTTAAGAGATGCACAGTGCCGTTTTTCGCTCTCGCTGCACTCCCCTGTTGATTCAGAAGGCGACCACACAGTGGTTGAGTCCATTCCTAACGAAGACACGATGCTTGCTTTTGAAGCCATCGATACGGAATCGTTGAAAGATTACATTGGCACACTGATTAAAGAATTGCCCGAACGCGAACAAACCATTCTAGCTCTGTATTATTTCGAAGATCTTACCCTTCGCGAAATTGCAGGCTTAATGGATCGCACAGAAGCCCGAATCAGCCAGATATTGGCAAAAGTTTTGAAAACCCTGCGTGGTCAGTTGGCCATGGTTTCAAACCGGGCAGCCTAGATTTTTTTGAGAGGGAGGCTAATGGGGGGCGCGGCATAATCGGTTTAAGACCGATTTTGCCGCGCCCCCCTACTCTTTTCATCTCTATTCCATGTTTTATCCTGGATAAAACAGCGAACAATTGATTTAAAATTCAGTATATTAATAGGCTTGGCGCGAAGTGCGGAAAAACAATACTTCGACGCTAATCGTGCTGACTAGCAGCACAAATACACTTTCTCAGACAAATACAGCTCACTCCATTTGAGTGTGATAGAGGTTCGTCCATGGGCGTTATGAATAATCTTCGGGAAAACACCGGAGTAATCCTTTGGATTCTTGTTTTTGCTTTCGGCGTAATCTGGGTCCTTCAGGATTCAGGCGGATTGGATGCCGTTGGAAACTTGAGCAACAACATTGGTACGGTGAATGGCGACCCCATTACGATTGATGAATTCAATCAGGCCGTAGACCAACAAGTTCAAAGCTATCAGAATCAGACCGGCGACAGCATGCCTCCTCAGATGCTGGACCAAACCCGCGATGGCGTGTTCAACCAATTGGTTGACGCCAAATTGCGCGAACAGGAAATGGAACGACTCGGCCTAGACGTTTCCGATGAAGAGCTGATTAAGATGATCCAAGGCGCGGATCCTCATCCCATCATCAAAGCTTATTTCAGCGATGGTGCCGGTGGGGTTGATCGGACGTTACTTCAAAACTTTATTTCAAATCCTGAAGCAACTGCCGACTGGGTGAATATTGAAGAATATATCCGAAGCGAACGCCGCCGCCAGAAGCTTGAAAACCTAGTGACCGCTTCGGTCCGGGTTACCCAAGCTGATGTAAATCAAGAACATTTTCGCCAAAATGCTTCTGTAAACGTTCGGTACGTCGCGCTGCGATACACCGCACTACCAGATGCGGAAATCACCTACGATGATTCCGATCTGCGCAAATTTTACAACGAAAACAAAGACGAGTTCAAACAAAAGAAAACATACAATCTTTCGTACGTGACTCTTTCAAAGGCTCCGACCAAAGAAGACACCGCAGTCGTGTTTTCTGACCTTTCCGTGCTTAAAGAATCCTTTATGACGGCTGAAGATGATTCGTTGTTCATGGTTCGTAATGGCTCGGAATCACCTTTCACAGGCACCTATACCCGACCTGATGAGATTGACGAACAACTGGCAGCTGCCGTGTTCGCCAACCCGACCAAAGGCGACGTAGTAGGCCCGCTGATTTCAAATGGACAAGTTCATTTGGTGAAAATAGTTGACGTTCGTGCTCCTAAAGAACAAGCCGTTAAAGCGTCTCACATTTTGTTCAGAGCTGCTGAAGGCGACGATGCAGCACGTGCAGCGGCTAAAACACGGGCTGACGATATCCGTCGCCAGCTTCAAAATGGTGCGGACTTTGCTGAAATGGCACGTCTTCATTCAGCCGATGGAACAGCGTCACGTGGCGGCGATTTGGGTTGGTTTGGACCAGGTAGAATGGTTGAGCCTTTCGAAAAAGCAGCCTTTAGTGCGACGATTGGTCGCGTAGTTGGCCCGGTTTCAACGCAGTTTGGCTATCACCTTATTATGGTGACCGAAAAAGCCACTCAGGAAGCACAATTAGCTGACTTCACGTTATCGTTGCGCGCAAGCGTTCAGACCTTGAATCGTGCGCAAGCATCCCTGGATGATCTGCAATATTTTGCTACCGAAGGCGGCGATTTCACAGATGAAGCCGGTAAAAAGGGAATGACCATTCAAGCTGTTTCTATTGAAGAAGAACAACAGTTCATTCCTGGATTGGGTAACAGCCGTTCGTTGATCTCCTTTCTGGAAACGGCCGAAGTGGGTGATATATCACCTGTTATTGAGCTAAACAACGATTTTGTGGTCGCTCAGGTATCTAAAGTCAATAAAGAGGGCTTCCGTCCTTTTGAAGATGTAAAAGATCAGCTTGAGCCTCGCTTGCGCAACGATCTGAAAGCTACGATTCAGGCTAAAAAACTAGCCGATGCGCTATCAGGTGGATTCGATGGTTTGGCTGCAGCTACGGGCTCAACCGAACAGACTGCCGAAGGACTTTCCTTCTCCAATATGGTCGTTCCAGGTATTGGTAGAGATCCAAAATTTGTTGGCTCTGCTCTAGGAATGGCCGAAGGAAGCACATCGAGCGTGATTAAAGGTGAAAATGCTGCTTATGTGTTGATGGTAACAACCGTTAACCAACCTGCGGCACTAGATCCAACCCAGTATTCCGCACTCTACGAGCAATTGAAAAACCAGCGTCAAGGCTTGGTTCGTTCGCAGTGGATTACAGCGCTCCGCGAATCAGCAGACATCGTTGACAATCGTCGGATATTCCTTCAATAGGAAGGTTGGAAGGGGCTAAAGCCTCCTTCGATTGGTGTAGGGACTCGGATCCCTGGAAAAATGCAAAGGCGGGGCTTCCTATTGGAAGCCCCGCCTTTTTTGCGTCGTTTGGGTGCTCTTATTTAAACTTCTGTGGTCGCTCGGTAAACGACGGCTACTTCACCCTCAAGAAATAGGTTAGTCGGCTGGGATGCCTCTCCCTCCCATCCTACGCGTAGATCCCCTCCCGGCATGTGAATGGTGACGGGTTGCTCGGTAACCACTCCACGATCAAACCCAACGAGCGCAGCGGCAAGGGAGCCCGTTCCACAAGCCAACGTCTCTGCTTCTACCCCCTTCTCAAATGTTCTGACGTGAATCGAATGGGACGATTTCCGGGCAATAAAATTAACATTCGCCCCGGTAGGCTGTAGTGCTTGATCAAAACGTAGTTTTTTACCCAATAGTGGCACATCTATGCAATGAACATCAGCAACTTCCACCACCAGGTGCTCCGTTCCTGTCCATATATAGTGGCAAAGACCTAGCCCGACGCCTGCTATTTCTTCCACAGCATTCACCGATCCCGCCGAATCCATTTTAAATTCGGGGTGGTACGACTTGGGGGCAGGTACAAACAATCGGACTACCCCTTCTGGACGGTTTACCGTCGCTGCATACAATCCCGCGTCCGAATCAAACCGAAGCAGATCAGCCTGAATCCCAGCATCCCACGCGTAAAGCGCCAAACATCGAGCTCCATTACCACACATTGTGCCTAATGAGCCGTCTGCATTGTAGTAACTCATGCGATAGTGCGACCCCTCTGATGAGGGGTTTCCGAGCGCCAAAAGGCCATCTGCACCAACGTCCAATCGTCTTCGGCACATCTTTTTAGCCATTTCAGACAATTCTTGCCCAGAAAAATGATAGAATCTGTTATCGATTACAATAAAATCATTCCCAGTGCCACTCATTTTTGTAAATTCAAGTACTAGTTTCTTGGATTGGAGCTGCATATTGACAGGGCGTTTCAGTTCGTTTAATCATTTCTGTCTTCAAAATACTCCGTCTTGAAGGAAAAACGTATTGAGATCGACAAAGCAGAGCCACTAATGCTCTTTGGCTTTAACGATATATACCTAAAACGCATCGAATTAACTTTCCCGCAAACGCATATCACGGCCCGCGGAAATCAAGTCATTTTACAAGGTGAAGAAACGGATATCGCTTCTATCACCCGCGTTCTTGAAGAAATGACCGTTCTTCTGAATCGCA
>JAURGV010000052.1 GCA_030833605.1 Rhodothermales bacterium | reverse complement strand
CGCTTTTACACCGTGAAAAACGTTGCTGCCGCCCGATGGAGCGCTTTTTGGGCGCTACTTTTCATCGCGTTATTGTACCTGACAGCTCCTGCGATTGGCGCGTTTGCTCGCTACACCATGCTAGATGGATTGAATGGCAAAACGGAAGCGGAATTGCCCGAATGGTTTAATAGTTGGGAACGAACCGGCCTGATTTTGTGGATGGACGATGGGGATGGGCGCTTAACCTACACCGGTGGAGCTCGTGCGGATGAAAACGAACTGTTTAGAAGTGGTAACCTGGGGGCTATCCGCATTGGAGAAATTAAGCAGGGCCACGAACGCTGGTTAGCCGGTGATCCGGCGGGTAAAAACGGTGGGGCGGTACTGCGACAAGCCGGGCTATCGGGCCCCGATCAAGATATTATTGTGCTGGCAACGCCAGAAATGGCAGGCTTGGCGAGGTGGATTATCGCGTTGGTCGCAGCCGGGGGCTTAGCTGCGGCTCTGTCTACCGCCAGCGGTCTGCTTCTGGTAATTTCTTCCAGTGTGGCCCACGACCTGTATTTCCGCATTCTGAATCCCCGCGCTACGGAAGCCCAGCGGTTGTTGGTTGGACGCTCCGTGATCGGTGTAGCCGTTGTGGTGGCCGGTGTTTTGGGAATTTACCCGCCTGGATTTGTGAGCCAAGTGGTCGCTTTTGCCTTTGGATTGGCAGCTGCCAGCTTTTTCCCGGCTATTGTGCTCGGCATTTTCTCGAAGCGGGTAGGCACCTATCCCGCCATGTTTGGGATGATTGTTGGCATCGGATTTACGGCTACCTACATACTCGGCAGTGTGTACGGTGGATGGTCCAATTGGGCGTTTGGCATTGGGCCACAAGGGATTGGCGTGATTGGGATGGCGCTGAACTTCGCGGTAACGCTAGGATTGACGCCGTTTTTCCCAGCACCCGACAAGTCCGTTCAAGAACTTATTCTTTCTATACGAGAGCCTGAAGGAGCTCCACCAGCGCTTGAAATAGAGTACAGTTCTGAGGCGGAGTAGGGTTTACCGACTGAAAAACGTTCAACTACCTTTACCAATTGGACCAGATAGCTTTATGAAACGAATAGTAGACAAGGTCGGATGGGGCATCATGCTTACTCTAGCATGTGTTGTGACGCTGTATGCGTTTACCTATTTGTTTATTGATACCGGTGGTGATTCTCCGGTTAAGCAGCGTTTTTTAGAGCGTCCTCTTGTGGGTTACTCCCACCTGTTTGGGGGAGGATTGGCAATCTTGCTTGGCCCGTTTGCCCTCAGCACACGCTTCAGAAAACGAAACTTGAATCTTCATCGGTGGATGGGACGGGCGTATCTGATTGGCGTTTTGTTTAGCGGCTTGGCCGGCCTGTATTCGGCAACGCCTTGCCGACGGCACATTGTTTTGGACCCAAGGGTTAACGGAAGAAGGGAATCCGTCAACGGACGGGAAAATTAAATTAGGCGTGGTGGTTGGGTGGTTCAACTAATTGGAACGCTTGGCTCCAACAGTCAATTAAGCGTCTCCTTAGTCAAACGTCTTAGACGAATCCGAAACTTGTTTGTTAAGTTCGTTGAGCTCGGAAGCGCTGAGATTGCGCCATTTTCCAATCGGCATATCTAGTTTGACGTGCATGATGCGGATTCGACGTAGTTTTTTTACTTCGTATCCCAAATGCTCGCACATGCGCCGGATTTGCCTATTGAGGCCTTGCTTTAGGATGATGCGAAACTGATTCCGACCGGTTTTCTCAACGAAACATGGATCCGTTACCGTGTCCAAGATGGCAACCCCGCCCCTCATTTGTTCGATAAATGCGGTATCGATTGGCCGGTCAACCGACACGATGTACTCTTTTTCGTGGTTGTTCTTCGCCCGAAGAATCTTGTTTACGATATCCCCGTCGCTGGTGAGGAATATTAATCCTTCGCTGTCTTTATCGAGCCGCCCGACTGGGAAAATCCGTTGTTTATGGCCCACATAGTCGATGATGTTGTTCTTCTCGGCCTTGGTATCGGTGGTGCATACAATCCCAACCGGCTTGTTGAAAGCGATGTATACGTGCTTTTGAATGGGCTTCCCAACCGGTTTGCCATTCACTTTCACCACATCGTGGGGACCCACTTTGGTGCCTAGTTCGGGGACTTTGCCATTGATTTTTATACGTCCTTGCTCAAGCAGCTTATCCGCTTCCCGACGCGAGCAAAAGCCCACCTCGCTCAGGTATTTATTGATTCGGATGCCGCTCTGTTCTTTCATTCCCCCAAAATACGGTAAAAATCCAACTTCCGACCACAAGTAAGAATGCTCCGACTCCGGTAAAGAACAGTCCAGGAAGCCATGAACCGGGTACGTACCCTCGTGTCGTCATTACCAGCGCCATCCCTATGAGTCCGCCCAACACCCAACCCGACTTTTCTACAACAGTGGCTCCTGTCATCAGCCCGGGCCCTTTCCGCGTCTCCAAAATCTGGGAAGCAGCGGCCCAAACCTTGTCCAAATCCCAACAGACCAAATAGATCATGGCAATCAACATGAACAGCGTCACCCAAATGGTCGCTTGAAATCCAATGCCCCAGGTGATCAAAACAATGCTAAATATGATCGGAAGAAATACTACGGCGCCTAGGGTGGCAGTCGCTGGAATCAATAACAAGATGGCGGCCGCGATTTGCATAAAGCCTATAAAATGCCAAAAAGCACCCGTTTGATACATGGCTTCAAAGAAAAAGCCGACTGGATTATCAACGGGCAAGGCCGTAAAGCGATTTCCTGTGGCTTTAACCAATCCGGTTGGAATGAACGCCATGGCCAATAGAAGCCGATTCATCAGCGTAAAACGCCCTAGCCAGGCTTGATTGCGAACCCAAGTATGCACTCGGGCAATGGGTTTTGGTAGGGAATGGGCCATGACGGATGTTTTGGATTCTGGGTTATCCCACCGGATTTGGGGTTATCCCACCGGATACGTGGTTTTCCCTAAGCGGTTACGTGTTTCCTCCCAAGCGGTTACGCCCAGCCTCGGTGTGTGAAATTTTAGTGGTAAACCCACAAAAAAGCCTTTATTTCCTTATTTTGAGCGGATGCCAAATTCTTCCGACACCACAGAACAAATAATTGCTGCCTTTGAAGAAGGCCTAAGTGTATCCGATATTTCGGAAGCATTTGGTCTGAGTTCGGAGGCCGTACATGCTCGATTGGAACGAGCCGGGATCGATTCAAAAAAGCGTATCCGGTCGGCTAAGGAAGAAAAGGAACGCAAAGAGCAGGCAAAAGTGATCTCTATGGTGCGCAAAGGGTTTCGGACCACCACCATCGCAACCATGACGGGTACATCGCTCGCGAAAGTTCGCGATCTAGTCCGCAAATCGTACATCATTACGAAAGACCACGGGGGCAACGAGGTGTTGATTCCTCGGCACGAAAAAAATCGAATCGAACGTCCACGTAATCGTTGGTGGATATTTCGGTCCCGCGGCGACTAGATCCTTAACACCAAGGGCGCCAATAGGTTATTCAACCGTCCATTCCTTTAGTAAAACGGCTTGGTCGAGTTCGTGTCCCCCATCAAACCGGACGGTGCGGAACGCGCATTGGTGGTCACGGAGTGCTTCTTCAGCCGAAATGACCCGTTCTTCGGGCATATAGTTGTCCGCTAAGCCCACTACGAAAGCAATCGAAGGGATGTCGCTCAGGGACTCCCATTCTTCTTCGGTCAAATCGTGCGCCGGGTCGGTACCCCAAAGGATTAGCTTGTCGGGTATCATGCCTCCGTTTCCGATCCAACGCGTTGCGGTATGGCAACCTTGAGAGAACCCAAGCACTACGACGCGCACATGTTCGGGAGCCTCTTCCAAAATGGTTTCCGCCAATCCGTCGAGGTAGGTCACGTAATCCATAATCTCGAATTCGCGGTCTTCGCTGGTCATCCAAGTAGCGCCCACTTTACGGTCTTTGTGGCTGGTGTAAAACCGAGAAAGGGCTTCCGGGCAAATGATCACGCGCTCTGGAGATTCTAAAGGCGTCAAGTGCTCGGCGAACCCGAAAGCCAACTGACCGAATCCGTGGAGTGCGAACACTACTTCCTCAGTAGAATCCGAAAATTCTCCAACTTGGGCAAAACGAGACGTTTTTGGGGTTACAAAACGATGGATTTTCATTACGATTCTCCTAATTCCAATGCCGGTAAAACATCTTCCGGCTCGGAAACAGTTGTAAAATATTGCGTGGCATGCTCGGGCGAAAACCCCGCGTGCGTCATGTGATCAAAAAAAGAAAGCAGTTGATCGTAAAACCCATTGGTATTAAGCAATACGATCGATTTGTTGTGATACCCCAACTTGCGCAGCGTGAGTACTTCCAGAAACTCTTCTAGCGTTCCGTATCCACCTGCTAGCGCTACATAACCATCGCCGCGATCATACATGATGCCTTTTCGTTCGCGCATGGTCTCGGTAAGAATGAGTTCGTCTGAAGCGTCGTAGGCGCGGCCTTCAATTTCTTTAAGCGCTACGGGAATGACGCCCACCACACGGCCTCCGTGATCGTGCACCGATCGAGCCATTTCACCCATCAGCCCAACACTCCCGCCTCCATTAATCAACTGGACATGACTTTTTGCAAAACAAGTCCCCAATTTTTTAGCGGCTTCCACGTACGAACGGTCAATGGAATTGCTGGAAGAGCAATAAACGGTTACAGATCGGTATGATGCCACGATGTCACCTCAAGAAGAAGTTTGAAAGTCTAGGTGCCTCGGTTGAAGGCGAACGTGGCATAGGTGTTTTCAGCCGTATTAAGCCACGCGTTTGAAGCGATTCGCCATTTGTTGTAGCTGTCGTAAATGGCCCGGTATGCAGGATCTTTCGCCGCTTCCGCGGACAATAAATCAAATGCAATTTCCTGTGATTTAGCCATTACTTCAGCCGAAAACGGACGAAGATTAACGCCTTCGGTGCCCGTTAGCTTAGCGAGTGCAACGGGATTTTTAGCATCGTAGGCGGCGATCATATCAATATTGGCCTCGGCTGAAGCAGAAGCAATGGCAGCCTGATAGTCCGCTGGAAGCTCCGCCCAAGAGTCTTTATTGATATAAAAAGATAGTCCTGGTCCGGGCTCCCACCATCCTGGATAGTAGTAGTTTTTGGCGATCTGATAAAAGCCCAGTTTTTCGTCGTCGTACGGGCCCGACCATTCCGCGGCGTCTATGACGCCGCGTTCCAACGCGGGATAAATTTCGCCGCCAGCCAACACCTGAACGTTTACGCCGAGTTCGGCCATCACTTGACCGCCAAACCCCGGGATACGCATTTTTAGGCCCCGAAAATCGGCTAGTGTTTCCACCTGGTGACGGAACCAACCACCCATTTGAACGCCGGTATTTCCCCCGGGGAAATTGACAATATTAAAGTCGGCGAACATCTTACGGGTTAGCTCTAAGCCATCTCCATAGTACATCCAAGCGTTGTACTGCCGGCAATTCAAACCGAATGGAACGGTACAGTCAAACGCTAACGCAGGATTTAGCCCTGTGAAATAGTAGCTCGCGGAATGCCCCATCTGAACCGTGCCTTTTTGGACGGTTTCTAGTACTTGATTGTACGGGACCAATTCACCGGCAGGAAATACGCGGATAGAGAAACGACCATCGGTAAGCTCGGAAACCCGCTTGGCCATAACCTCAGCGGCGCCGTAAATGGTGTCCAGTGACCGAGGAAAACTAGACGTTAATCGCCAATTGATGCGCGGCCTTGTTTGCACTGCGGCCGCCCCACCTTCCGATGATCCACCTCCACAACCCGCCAAAATAGCCCCAGCGGTACCCGCGAGCGATGCTTTTGCAACAAATTGGCGTCTTTTCATGGTAGGAACTTGGTTTTATGGTGTTTTTGTCGAGTCGCGGCTATCGTTGAATCAAGATAGGAAAAGTAGCTGTTGGGGAGTTAAGAATCACGGCTTTCGAAATGCGACGGCCACATTCGATCACCGCTCCAAGAAAGACCGTGTTACCCTTGCGGTCGCAGTGGCCGCATTACGATTTCGCTGATCAAATAGTTGTCCGGTGTTTCCAACACGTGGAGCAGGGTCGACGTTATTTGATCTGCGGTCATTGGATTGCCTGCGATTGGAACCCCCGCTGTGCTGAAAAAGTCGGTTTGAATAGATCCGGGGAAAAAACACGAGACTTTGATACCGTCTTGTCGCACCTCTTTAAAGAGCGCATCACTATACCCCCGTAATCCAAACTTCGTCGCGTTGTAAATGCTGATATTGGGGTTTCCCATCAAACCCGCCACCGACGATATATTTACAATGTGCCCCCCGAATCCACTGGCAGCGTTTTGGGCCTTCATCGCGGGAATAACGGCTTTTGTGCACAAAAAGACGCCTTTTAAATTGACGTTCATTTGTTGATCCCATTCGTCCACAGTCGCTTTTTCAGTGGGCCCGAATATGCCGAGGCCTGCGTTGTTTACCAACACATCAATTCGGCCTTCGCGCTCCTTCACCACAGCAAACGCTGCATTCACCGATTTCTCGTCGCTAACGTCACACGGAATGCCGGTGAATCGCGAACCGAGCTCGGCGCCCAGGGCGTCCAGCTTTTCCTGACGCCGGGCCAGCCCGTACACGGTGCTCCCTTTGGTTACCAACATCTTGCAAAATGCAGCGCCCAATCCAGCGCTCGCGCCCGTAACAACAACAACTTTTCCTTCCAGATTCATTCGATTCTTCCCTAACTATGGATCTTGTATATTTTGGCTTCCGTTGAACAAGGTACACGTAAGCCCCATCAAGGGTTCAGGAAATCGATCACAAAAGAACCCAAAATGGAAAACGCTTCGCACCCTTCGCTTCTCGATTCTTCCAACAACGAAATGGAAGATATTTTTGAGTCTAGCGGGGTTCGTTTTGATGGATTTCGTTCCCGCAACCAAGTGCTTTCGCCCCAACAAGTGGAGCAGGCATTGGCACCCTTATTGTCGGACGAACGGAAAACCCGTATCGAAGAAGTCCTCGCCGGCAGAACCTACCAAATCGTGCCCGTAGTAGAAGGCCTCGTTAACACAGGAAACGTGAGCGCAGTCATGCGGACGGCCGAAGGACTCGGATTTCAACCGTTTCATGTGATTCGGAACGAAGCCAAGTTCAAAAAGTCAGTGAGGACTTCTCAGGGTGCCCACAAATGGTTAGACGTGCATCTTTGGGACACAACGCCGGAATGCGTTTCGGATCTGAAGAAAAAAGGGTATCAAGTGGTCGTAACCCACCTGGACGATTCCGCTATTCCATTGTCCAACATTGACTTAACCATCCCGACCGCGTTGGTATTTGGCAACGAAAAATTTGGGGTTTCGGAAGAAATGCTACGCGGTGCCGATTATACAGCGATCTTGCCATCTCCCGGTTTTGTGCAGTCCTACAACATTTCCGTGGCCGCCGCCATGACCCTTTTTGCTGCCCACGATCAGCGCACACGCCGCTTTGGACACAGTGGGGATTTGAGCGAAGAGGACAAGCAACGGCTACGAGCAGATTTTTACATGCGGTCCGTTGGACACGCCGAAGAAGTGTTGAAACGGCATCTAGGACTTTTGTAAGGCCCCGTTTATCCCACCACCAGATTCGATTGTAAATCGGGCAATACCACTTCCAATCGAGCTTTTTCACTATTCAGCACCGTATCGGAAAAGTGCCTGCTGAGTACTGTTTTGTAGGGAGCAAACAGTTCCGGATTGTTCGTTTTAAACGATTCCCATGATTTAGCCGCGAGCCTTTGCTGACGCTCATTGATCATCATGATGTAAAACCATGTGATGGTCATGTTGAATTTTTTAGACGCGCCCACATGGGTGGCATACGTCTTCAAATCCTCAGCAAACAGATCCACCGCGTCCGATAGCGGATAGGACACAACATACACCCAGCCCAATCTCAAATGATTTTCATGGGTGAATGCTGATTCAGGAAGAGAGAGGTCAGTAAACGAACGTTTTAGGTCCAAATCAGACTCATCTGGCACAACTCGGTCAACAGACATTACAAACAGGTCGCAGATTTCTAGAAAGGTGGCCTTACGCTGTAATGTACTAACGATTTAGGTAGTAACGCACGCCAATAGCGGCATTTATATCGAAATCTGAGCTAGGAGCGATGTCGAGTATGGGGACAATTTCTAGAAACAGTTCGATGGGATACTGGCTAAACGTTTTGCCTACACCAACGGGAAACCGAAATCCAATGGTAGGATCATCGCCCAACACAACGCGCGCGCCTAAGCCGTAATAGACGGGAATTCGGCTATCAAAATCGTCGGACTCGAACAAATAAACGCGGTGACGTAAGTAGTCTGCATGGATTTGAATGGCCGTATCCTTGGAAAAGGACCACGCCAAACCGCCGTCGATCGCAGTGCTTTTCGACAACCACTGTTTTACACTAATACCGGAAGGCTCGCCGAGCATAATTCCGACGCCTAATTCCTTTTGCGCGTGCGCCGAATTAACGGATAGCATCAAAGCGAAAAGAAGTAAAAAGGCTTTCCCTATGGTCTTCATCAGTTTATAGTTCGTTTTCGATGGGATTAATGACATCTTTTTCAACGCGACCGTCAACCAACTCGATCACACGATCGCTGTACGACGCCCAATGATTGGAATGGGTTACCTGAATAATCGTTACGCCGTCCTCTTTATTCAATCGCTTAAACCAATCCATAACGATTTCCCCGTGTGAGGTATGCAAATTCCCCGTTGGTTCATCCGCCAAGATAAGCTTAGGCCGCATGATGAGTGCACGAGCGACCCCGACCAATTGTTGCTGTCCCCCAGAGAGTTGACTAGGAAATAAGTCTTTTTTCGCGACCATGTTGAAGCGGTCCAGCATCTCGGCGACCATGCTTTTACGCTCGCTTCCCTTAATTTTTTTGTATAGAAGTGGTGTTTCCAGATTTTCATACACCGTCAAATCATCAATCAGGTGATAGGCCTGGAATACGAACCCAATGTATTCTCGGTGCAAGTCGGTCCGCTGCCGATCAGAAATCTTGTGAACCGGCTGGTCAAAGAAGAAATATTCGCCGGTAGAGGGCTCATCGAGCATCCCCAGAATGTGTAGGAGCGTCGATTTGCCTGATCCGGACGGTCCCATAAAAGAGACGAATTCGCCTTCCTTCACGTTCAAGGAAATATTTCGAAGCACAAAAGACCGATTAAATCCCTGCAGGTAACTTTTGGTAATTTTATCTAATTGGATTATGTCCTATAAAACGTTGACACTCATTACGGTTAGTTCACCGGTTGAACATAACAAAAATGAAACGGTTAAAACCCTATTCCGAATTGATTTCTGGTCTAACGTGTGACACCCATAACATGTTACGATCCGCTAGCTCCGAATGCTCTCTTCACATGGACCACTTTCTTGACCATTGGTATTTATGAATCGTTTGCTCTTCCTGCTTTCTTCTGCCTTCCTGCTGCTTTTGTCCGCTTGCGGATCCGCCGAGACGGCCATGAATGTGGATGCAGAACCTGCCCCCAAGCCCATCCTTACCGCTCCTAGCTTTGACGTTTTAAAAACAACAGGAACGGAACTGGTGCTTACCACCGACCTTGCCAATGCCACAAGCAGTGTGATCGGAAAGGGGGGCGAAATTGTATTTCAATCGTTTTCGCCTAGCGGGGAGTATGTAGGAATTGGGGTTGCTAACACAACGGAATCGAACTTGTATCTGATGAATCGCTCCACGCGGTCGGTCTCAAAACTGTTTTCCGGGTCTAAAGGCCTTGTATTTTCCGGTCAATGGACGGCTAGCGGCACGACCTTTTACTACGGCCAGTACCAACCCGATGGCAATCGAATGGGCGCCGGTTCCATCCATTCCTTTAACACGGCCACGAACACCAATTCAAAAGTACCTTGTTCGGCTTCCCGCTTTGTACTCTCTGTGCTTCCTGCGGGGTCGCTTTTGGTACGAAACTCGGATTCTATTTACGAAGTCGCGACCTCCGACTGCGCGACCATTAAAACCATTGATGCGCGCAAAATGTACTCTGTCTCGGTATCACCCGACGGCCAAAAGATGGCCTATATCCTCCGGGACTTGGTTTTCAATAGAACCAAAAGGACCTACGAGCCAGATTCCACCTTATTTGTAACGACGTTGGGATCGAGTGCGGAGCCCGTAAAGGTCATAGGCGACAAATATCAACCCCGAAACATGGCTTGGTCACCCGATGGGTCGGAGTTGGCGTACGATGTGATTGCGCAAGACGGCTCAAAAAAGAGAGCGATATCTATTTACTCCATTGCTTCAGCCGGTTCTGCCTATTTGGAGCCACCTCAGTCGACCTTGCGCTCCAATACGCAGCCACAGTACTCTCCGGACGGAAATCACATCCTATTCAAGTCGGCTTCGCCTGCGAATGAAGTCGAATTGAAATGGAAAACATCGGGCCAGCAATTTTCCCAAACCGTTCCCGTGTTTGCTGAAAACCCCTTCAGTCATTGGAATTGGGTTGGAAAGGACCTTCTTTTTGTGAAGGACACAACAGGGGAAAGCGGCTTGTTTAACGTCTCGGGTGCATCCGGATCCATGATTTGGACCGGCACCAAAGACGTTGTTTTGAGCTTGCCCGTGAGGTAGAGGCGGTAGAAGAAGGGTGCCCTGTCTAGGCCCCGCTCCTTTTAGAGCTCCGGTCCGTTTAGAGCTCCGTCCCTCCTAGGCGCCCAATTCCCGCTCCAATAAGCCTTTTACGGTCCCCGGATTGGCTGCGCCGCCCGATTTGGCCATCACCTGGCCCATAAAGAACCCAATCAGGCCGGTTTTGCCATCTTTGTAAGCTTGAACCCGGTCGGCATGCGCTTCCAGAACCTCGTGAACCATTTTCAATAGCGCACCTTCGTCCGAAATCTGCTTGAGGCCCAAACGATCAACAATCTGATCAGGCGATTCTCCGGAAGCAATCATCTCGGTGAGTACCTCGCGCGCCAACCGGCTCGAAAGGGTATCGTCGGCGTGAAGGGCAACCAGACGGGCAAACTGAGTCGCCGAAAAGCTGATTCCATCCAATCCATCTTCCGGAAGAAGGGGGCGTAGTTCGTTGATGAGCCAATTCGCGACCGCACTCGCTGAGACGGAGCCCGCAGCCTCTTCAAAAAATGCGAGCACTTTGGGGCGCACCGCTAAAATGGAAGCATCGTCTATGCCAATTCCGTATTTCTTATCCAGCTGATGAACGAGCGCTATGGTCTTTGCATCCAGGCCTTCAAGCGGATCACGTTGCGCTACAACGGCTACCGGCTTTTCTTCCTGCTTAGTCGCCCCGGTTTGAGTTTCAACCGTTTGTTTGGGATTTGCCCAGGTATCGCGCAGCGTGATGGTGCGATTCCAAACGAATTTTCCATCTTTACGCGCCTTTTCATCCAGAAAAAAGAATCCTTGGCGTTCAAATTGATAGCGATCAAGGGCATTAGGGCCCGTCGCTGCTGGCTCAAGGATGGCTTCTACTTGGGTCACCGACTCGGGGTTGAGGTGATCGAGGAAGGTTTGGCCTTCTTCCACATC
>JAURGV010000051.1 GCA_030833605.1 Rhodothermales bacterium | reverse complement strand
TCGTGGTCTGCCCCATACGATGCGTCCCAATCTGACTTGCCATGCCGTAAAAAATAGAGCTTTTTCAATTAGGCCCTCGCTGCTACATAAACGGCTTCAGCGCAGTCACATGGACCACCCACCGGCGGATTCGCTTTACGAACAACAACTTCCACCTCGAAAAGAATATTTTCGGCTTCTAAAATCCTTTCCGCCAACAGAAACGCCAGCCGCTCAATTAAGAAATAGTTGTTTTCCGTAATGATTTTGCGGATTTCCGAATAGACTCGTTCATAGTCAACGGTTTTAGACAAATCGTCATTTTCGGCAGCCGCTCGAAAATCGAGCTTCATATTAACATCGACTTCGTATCTACCGCCAATTCTATGTTCTTCTTGCATCACGCCGTGATGCGCATAGAAAACCGCATTTTTCAAGCGAACAATTCCAACCGACATAAACTTTTGTTTTGACTTAAAAAGGAAGAACCAATCTAGTTTGAAATCCTTGATATTCCGAGTTTTTCAGCTATTTCCAGTTCGCGGGTCGTCGCCGTATTCTTCCTAACCCGTGCGTTGAGGTCCGAAAGAAAAAGCGTCGCGTACAATCCTAGAACGTGATCGCTTCGTTTGGCGTGTTCCGAGATGGTTTTTGAAATGGTCGGATTTTTGAAATTATCCGCTACATACAGCGATCTTTTCCCGTTTGGGCCCGGCCGTGATTCGCTTGGAAAACTACGTTCTGGCTCAAAAAGTCGATCGCCGAAATGGCAACCAACACACTTTGTCGGCACCGTTAGGTCTTCTGGCTCCTTTTTCACCTTTCCGGTGAGCTGCCCATCAGGACCGTAGGCAAAATAATCCCAATAATTATCTGATCGTTTGATCATTGCGGTCGTTTCTACGACCACATCATTTTCCAGATGCTCTCCGACAATAGCTGTTCCAACGGCATAAACGACATCACTTGAAAGCGCATCCATTTTATCGATGGCGGCGAAAAGCGCTTCCTTTCTGATGGATAGCCGGCGTTTGAAGGTTGTCATTTGGCCATTGAGTTCGTGGGAAAACCAGTCTTCTGATTTCCAATCACCGATTTTGCTAGCTAACTCATCAACGTGCACTGGCGCTTGTCGTACCTGGTAATACGACGCAATGACTTGGGTTTCTAATTCATCCCAATCCAATTCCGCATCGCAACCCGCTGCAGCGTATAAAGCAGCTAAATGGGCATCACCGGACGACTTAGTCGGCCCCAACATCCACCAAGAGCCATTTTTAAACTCCACTAAATCCGAGAGCTTCTCATCCGGATTCAGATACGAGCCAAAATAAAAGGCGATTAGACGATCATCATCTGCTGAATCCAAGACAATTTTAATGGTTTCTCCAGATCGATTTGACTGTGTGCTTTCGTTGTCAGTTTGTCTGGAAGAACACCCCGAGAAAAGCAGCAAGAGTAGAGCTAGACGAGTAAAAACAATGCTACTTATTTGCCACGCCATCCTTTTCCTTCTCCTTGTTGAACCGAATAATCCATCCAAAACTAAGCCCTTTTGAAAGTTGTATCCTTATCTTTTTCTATTTTCCGCCGATGTTAGACGGGATAGGCCCCTTTAACTCAGGCTAAAGCGCTGATAAATACTCGGGATCCCGTTCGATTTAAATCGAGGGTTTCTTTTACTTCTTTGCAAATCGAGACCATAAATATAGTTTGGATTTCCCTGTTCGTTGCAATCGGCATCGGATGTGGCATCGCTTTGGGTTTCTACATTTCCAGGAGGAAAAACGCTGCTCGGGCCGAATACCTTGCAGATTGGGACCAGGAACTCAAACAGACGCGTATTAAACTGCAACGGTTGGCCTACCAAGAGTCGACTTCCAAGATTCATCAACAGACAAACGAATCGTCTCCAAATGAACCAAACTTGAACGCTGTAATACAGCGTAAAAACGAGGAAATGAATGTTTATCGGCAAGAAGTTGAGATCGAAATGGACTTTTTGCGGGAAGAAATTCAAGCTTTAACCGATGAACTAAATAGTTTTCGCACCCCAACCGTGACCCACCGAGGGCCGGTAGAAGCAGGTCTTTTCGAAGACATTACGGTTGAAGAGCACAAGGAGCAGGAGGAAACCGAGGAGCAGGAAGAAACCGTGCAGCAGGCAGAGCCACCGGAGCAGCAAGAAGAGCAGCAAGAAGTGCAAAATAGTGATGTCGAGTTAAACGAGGCTGATGAGGCTTCGAACGCCCTGGGCTCGAGTTACACCCATGTTTCAGCGTCATTTGATTATAATTGGATTGAAGAAGAATCGGACCTCTTTCCACTGGGAATTGGGTCTGAACTACCTAAATTTCAATCGATGAGCGACTTTATTACGTTCGACTCCGAACCGATTAGCGACACCGCTCGTCCATCTGAATCGATCGCTACTCCCGAACCAAGCCCTCAAGATGGTCACAATAAGAACGCCATTCGGGAGATGGTTCAACTCAGTGCCGATCAGTTTGACCTGTTATGTGACCTAGGGTTTTCCTCCCCTACAAAGCTGGCAGCCATGGGACCAACCGAAATCGTTCGCCTCTCCGAAATATTTCGAATTGACCCTGAAGTCATCAAAAACAAGTGGATTACGCAATCCAAAGCGATGATCGGCCGCTCTTAATTGCTGCTCGTATCGAGTAGTGGTAGGCCAGGTAAGAGCTAAACAGGAATTGAGGTGAGTTGTCTAAACGCACCAATTCTTTTTTCAATCTCAGGCGTGGTCAAATCGTATAAACCTTCCGGTCCAAAATGCTCCACGGTGAACGATGCTGTTGCGCTTCCATAAACCAGCGCGCTTTTGAGAGCATCTTGATTGATCTCTGCGCATCCCGACAAATAACCGGCAAATCCTCCCATAAAGGCATCTCCCGCTCCGGTCGGATCCTGAATATCTTCTAAGGGATAGGCTGGGACGCTGAATATGGTGTCATCGGCGAACAATAAGGCCCCGTGCTCCCCTTTTTTGACCACGACAATCTTTGGGCCCATATTCTTAATTTTTCGAGCCGCTGTAACCAAGTTGGCTTCCTCAGATAACTCCCTCGCTTCGGAATCGTTTACGACCAAACAGTCTACGCGCGGTAGTAGGGCCATCAATTGTTCAGGTGTATTTTCGATCCAGTAATTCATTGTGTCACATATGATTATGGACGGTTTCTCAACTTGATTCAACACTTTAAGCTGAATGGTTGGGTCTAAATTCCCTAAACAAACCACCTTGGAGTCCTTGTACGCTAACGGAATAACCGGATCAAACGAGGAAAGCACATTCAGATCGGTATAAATCGTGTCTCGATTGTTCAAATCGTAGTGATAGCGCCCGCCCCATGCGAAGGTTAGTTCATCCTTGCGAATCTCAAGACCAGCAAGATCGATGCCTCTAGAACGCATATCCTCGACGAATTCCAATGGGAAATCATTGCCGACAACAGCCACCAAACGGGTGTCATTGCACTTAAACCGCGAAGCCATAGTGATGTACATGGCGCTACCGCCTAATGCCCGATCACGTTTGCCAAATGGCGTTTCAATCCGATCAAATGCAACAGTACCAACGGCAAGAATACTCATCAAGAACCTTTTTTTAGAAGAAAACCGGCTGAATATACGGACGTTTTAGTAGTGAATTTCTAATCCTATGAGAACATTGGAAACGTAGTGTCCTTCTGTGTGTTTAGAGTTTCGAGCAAAGCAGCACAACAACTCATGCAAAGTTGTTTTCTGATTTTCATGTCAACTGTCTCGCTGAAAATCTTGTTATCACCTATTATCCATCTATGCTGACCAATCTACGTCAAGCTGTATCCTCCTCGCGGCTCAATAAAAGTACTTGTTTTCTAGGGGGACTGGTCTTCTGTTTCGTCATAGGGCTGCCGTCTGTTTCTTTCGCTCAGGAGGCTGATCGCCAAGCGGAGAACCGCTTTGAGGAAGCGTTAACGGAGTTTGGAAACAATTTATTTGCCATTTCATCCGAACACTTTGCCTCCCTTCGATCCGATTACCCGACCCATGTGCGTGTTCCGGAAAGTATGTATTACGAGGCGGAGTCGTATTTAGCGCTAGGCCGTGACGACGATGCCATTCGGCTGCTTACTCGGTTTGATGAGCAGTATCCTCAGCACCCCTTTTCTTTTGGAACCCGTTTAGCCCTCGGGAAATATTTTTTTGAAGCCGGTGAGTTTCAACGTGCGATTGAAACACTGGAGTCGGTTCTGTTGCGCTCACCTACTTTGGAGCAGTCTGCGCTCGCACTGTATTGGATGGGAGAATCAGCCCACCAGCTAGGCCGATCGGACGAAGCTATTCGGTATTTTGAACGAGTGGTTGCGGAGTTTCCAACCACCGATACGGCACCCAGGGCTGCCTATGCCATTGCTTACAACCAGATTCAGTTGAAGCGATACGACGAGGCGGCAGCTTCCTTTGAACGATTGTCAAGCAAATTTCCCGGTACGGAGTTCGCCAATAAAATCGGACTGGCACTAGGAGAAGTTTATTACGAAATCGACGATTTTAGCCGGGCGTCTACAGAGCTTCAAAAGCAGATGCCAAATCTTTCAGGTGATGCGAAAGATAGGGCTGTGTTTTTGTTAGCAGAGTCGTTTAACCAGCTCCGGGACAGTGAAAATGCTATCCTAAACTATCGGTATTTCACGGAAAACAACCCCGAGAATCTGTATTACGTCCGTGCCCTGTACGGATTAGCTTGGAATTATTACTACGAAGGGGCATTCCAATGGGCAGCAGACAACTTTAGGTTGGTTTATGATGCTGATCATCCCACCTTGTCGGCCGAATCCGCGTATTACGAAGGCATTTCACTTCGGCGAGCCGAAAATCCATTCGCAGCGATTGGAGCTCTTCAAAATTACGTCGACCAGTTTCCAGAACATCATCTTGCCGATCATGGACTTCTTGAATTGGGCATAGTCCAATACGAACAACGGCTTTGGCAAGACGCCAATGAAACGTTTAGGCGACTAGTAGACGATTATCCAGACTCTGAAGTACTGGGTGAAGGCCTCAACCATCTGGGAAATACGGCTATCTCTCTTGGTGACTTTGATGAAGCGTTCGACGCGTTTGACCGAGCCATTGCATTAGATGCAGCCCCAGAAGGATTGCTTGCCGAAGTCAAATTTCAAAGAGCATGGTTGTTGTATCGTAATCGCAATTATACCGAATCAGCTCCCCAGTTCATGAAGCTGTTCAACGATGGAAAAGCCGGAAGCAAAACGTCCGAAGCACTTTTCTGGGCCGCAGAAAGCTACTTTCAACTCGAATCATTTGATCGGGCGGAAGGCCTTTTTAATCGGTACCAAAGGGAATACCCGAACGGTTCTCAGAAAGAAGCCGTGCAATACGCGTTGGGTTGGACTTACTTCAAACAAGGTAATTACAATAGCGCGATTCCAGCTTTTGAAAAGTTTTTAGCCGCCTATAAAAATGAGACCGGAACGGTCCCCTATCGATCGGATGCGCAATTACGCTTAGCTGATAGCTATTTCGCTTTAAAACGGTATGCAGAAGCCGTTCGAGTGTATAGCCGGATGGCGGCTGATGGTGACGATTACGCTTTGTATCAAATTGGCCATGCCTATTCGAATTCTGGCGATGCGTTTGAGGCTATTTCAACATTCCGTCAGCTCATCGAAGACTATCCGACGAGCGAATGGAGAGAAGAAACCCAATATTCCTTAGGCTATCTCTATTTCTTGAATCAAGAATATGAACAAGCCATACTTGAGTATCAGACCCTCATTCTTACGTTTCCGAACCATGCGTTAGCGGCAAAATCGCAATATGGCATTGGGGACGCTTTTTTTAATGCCGGCAAAATTGACGAAGCGGTAAAAGCTTACCAAGTCGTTCTTACCAAATATCCGGCTAGTCCATTCGTGGCCGACGCGGCCGCTGGCATCCAGTTCGCATTGATGGCCGCAGGACAAGATGATCGCGCAGACTCTATTGTGGATTCCTTAGCGACCGAACTTCAAGGAACGCCGGCTGCCGACCAGCTAAGGTACCGGCAAGCGGAAGCAAAATATCAAAGTGGACGTGCTCGTGACGCGCTCTCTGATTTCGAATCGTTTATTGCTTCTGCGCAAAATGAGGTATTGCTTGCCAATGCTCATTTTTATTCCGGAGAAATATTGAGATCGCTGAACAATATCGAACGAGCCGAAAGCCATTATCGATCAGTAATCACCAACTATCCCAATGCGGCGGTTTACACGGATGCCGCTAATGCGTTGGGCCACTTGTTGTTAAAGCAAAAACGACCTACCGATGCCGAACGGGTTTTTGCGTCCATGGAGTCTAAATCGGCTTCTACGCCCGATAAACTAGCCCAAGCACGTTATGGCCGGAGCATGGCATTACTCGCTCAAGGGAAAGCCGCTGAAGCTGAACAAGTCCTGAATTCGTATTTGGGCAACACTCAGATGAATGAGACGAATCAGCCGTTGTTTTTGGGACTGGCCAAGGTTTCGCTATCCAAAAAAGATTACGGACGATCCGACACTCTTTTTGAAGCACTCGCTACTGCTTCCCGGACAGAAATTGGCGCAGAATCGCTGTACACGCTCGGCGCAACCCAGCTTGAACGAAAGCAATACGACAAGGGAATCGAAACGCTGGGTAGAATGCAAGCCCTATTTGCTGGATACCCTGAATGGCTTTCTAAGAGCTATTTACAACAGGGTTTGGCTTTTGAAGCCCTTGGCAATCCAGGTCAAGCCGTTCGCATTTACGATATTGTTGTTTCTCTGTACCCCGATTTACCAGAATCCAAAACCGCAAAGGACCGATTGAATGTCTTACGTTAAACGACTTGCTATCTTAGCATTGATTGGCTTCGGCGGACTATTTGCGCGTGAAGCTATTGCTCGGCAGAACGTGGTTCTTCCTGATCTAGCACCTCGTGAAGTCGAAATTACGGGTGACCTGAATATTGTATTTCCAGCTTTGCGCCGACAGGCCTTGGTCGGATTTAATCCTCCACCACCGGTACCGGATATTCCAGGAAGCCGGTTGCCTTTTGCCGAAGCGTACAAGCAGCCCAGTGCCGACCTGCCACCAAGTCCCGTTCTACCCCCTGATCCTCCTGAAGTATCGGCATTAGCGCAGAGAACGCCTAAAGATGGGCTTTTATCAGCGTCCGTAGGCCGATATCTCGAACGTGATCTATCTCTGAAGATGACACTTGGATATAGCTTGGTTTCTTACCTTGTTTTGACCGTGAATTACAGGGGTAGCGAAGGTCATGATCCGTTCCCAAATGCCGCGGTCGGCTCCGGCTACGACACGTTTAACGCGGGTATATCGTATTCCAACCGACTTGGACGAGTGGTTTTAGGAACGAAGGCCAAAGGGTTTACATCGAGATATCATTTGTTTGGTCTGTTAGCCGACGCAGGAGCCCAATCCTTGTCAGGTCCTGAACGCAGTTTTTCGGGTGGTGAGCTCAGTTTATCAATCGGCAGCGTTCCTGGATCTGCATTAGCTGGCAAAATTGAGGTTAGGGGCGGATTATCAGCCGTAGATACAGACGTTTTTGACCCCAGCGTCCGAGTAGACCCGTCCACCAAACGAACCGAGAATTTCCTGTCCACCGATGCTTCGCTGAGCGTGCCCATTCCGGATGGATACATTGCGTTAAAAGCTTTAGCGACCACTTCCGGATTGGATAGTGGTTCTTTCCCAGGGTCAACCGTCCAATCTGGGATTTCACAGGCGGAAATTAGCTATCTGTATTCCAGAAACCTGAATATTAAGGCCGGCGTGGCAGTCCTTGGCTTCCGTGCTGATGCCCAGGCGAATTCAGACAGATCCAGATCACTGGCCTATTTGTCACCGTTTGCAGAGCTGAGCTATACACTGTCACCGTCCATCCGAATATTTGCGGGTAATCAACCCGTGATGGATGCTGGACTCATGAAGTCAGCGTTTACGCAGTCTCCTTTTATTCGAGATGAGCCCCTGCTTCTGCCGAGCCTATCGTCAATCAATGCGAAGTCCGGAGTGGAGTATCAGTCGGAGTTTTTCACGTCGACGCTACAAGGCGGCTATAAAGATCAGCCTTTCTCCAGATTCGCCTTCCAAGGCTTATCCCCTATCAACGGTTATTCCGATGCCTATCCAGAGTTTGGATACGATTCCATTTCGATGATATTCGGAAAATGGGACGCCGCCGTTATGCTTAAACCGGGTCTCCAGTTTGGACTCGATGCGACGTATCGGAAGGCGGAACTGACCGATTTAAAGGTTGATGTTCCTTATTTCTCGCCGTTGGTCGTAGGAAGCTTCGTTTCAGCAAGCTTTTTAGATGGGCAAGGCCTGGTTACGTTTTCGGCTAAGCACGAAAGTTCGCGCCCCATTGACTTAGCGGGTACGAAAACTACGGGCGGTCTTATGCTTTTTGGAGTGGAGGGTTCGTATTACATTACATCCGATTACGGAGTAACCGCAGGAATCAGAAACTTGGGTAAGAGCCCAGAATTTTGGCATATGTATCCATTTGAGTCTTCAATCGTGTATTTCGGGGCAAAATACCGTTGGTAATGCAGGACAACATATCGGAGTTAGGAGTAGCTACCGCAACGGCGCTGCTTCAAGGCGATTGTGTCGTTTTGCCGGGGCTGGGTTCCCTATCTGCCTCGCGCATCCCTGCCTTTAAGGAAGAAACGGACGGCGGCACATTCTGGCATCCACCCCGGATGCATGCAGAATGGAAGACATCGAAAAACTATTCGCCGTCTGTTGTCGATGTAGTTGACCCGAAAACGTATGGCCTTTCTAAAGGGCAAACGGCAGAAAGTAAAAAACGAACTTCAAAATGGATTCAGTTTTCAGGGTTTGATTATGATGCGATTGCTGAGCACATAAGCGGTGCTGGTTCTGTGCCTTTCCTTCTTGTTGGCGATATCAAATCCGACGGCTTGGGTTTTGTAGTAGAGTTTTCTGCAGCATTCGTGGCTGGCATGAACGCCAAATTTGCTCATTTATCCCCGGTGCCCGTTCCCGTTGCTGTTCCAGCTTCGGTACAGCGGGATACCCTAGAGTCAGTCCCCGAACAGAACGACATCCAACAGATCGAGCCCGATCCAGCTGACACCGCAATTTTGACGGACCCGCCCGAAACGCCCGTTGCGCCCCCTGCCAAACCAACCGCGATCAGGCAAACCAAGCCTTCTCATCTAAAATCACGGAGATCCGTTTCCAGTGTTCGAGCCAATCGTAACGGTTCTTCCAAGGGCGCGCTTTTGCTTGTTTCAGGCCTAGTAATCATAATCGTGTCGGTGATTTTGGTGCAACCATGGCAATGGATGTCCGACAGCCCATCCCTTGCTTCTTCCACCCCAGTCGGCGAGGATTCAAGTGCTGTATCGGGTCTGGGAAACGCAATTCCAACCGAACAGGACTCGGTTTTAACGCAAGGATCAACGCTAACCGCTCCCGATTCATCGAACAGCGTTGAACAAGACTTGCCTGCAGGTTCTAAACCTGTTGCTGGTTCGCCAAATAATAATGGTGCCTCATCTAGCACGGAGACGATTAAAGTATTTACACAGGAAACAATCGGATATACTATTATCGTTCGATCGGCGTTAACCAAAACGGTAGCAGAAGCAGGAATGCCCGAAATGGCTCATTTGAATTTACCGATGGGAATCCTTGAAGGTGAATCAAATGGCTCGGTTAGATTTAGAATGGGCGTTGGGGTGTACCCCACCGCATCTCAAGCGAAGAATGCCATTGAAGAATTAGGCAATAAGTTGCCCGAAGGGTCTTGGGTTTACCGAATTCGGTGATCTGTTGTAGCACAATCATCATTTTAACAATTATTCTGACAGAGTGTTTATCACATGCAAGAAGTAGGAATCAGCTTGGATAGCTTGCAAGCAGCAAACGACGCAGCTTCGGCCAGTCAATTAGACATTATTTTTCAGGCTGGATGGATCATGATCCCCATCTTCCTCCTGTCCATTCTCACGGTCTACCTACTCGTTGAACGCCTCATAACGCTTCGTAAGGCAGATTCCGATCGGTCTGAAATTATGGGCAGGGTTCGGGATTACGTCCGCCAAGGAAATACAAACGGTGCCCAAGCTTTTTGTGCTGCTCAGAATAAACCTTTGACCCGAATACTTAACCACGGACTGGATCGTCTTGGAAGACCGATCTCCGAAATTCAAGACGCTGTGAATGCGGCTGGAAAGTGGGAAGCGTTTCAATTGGAGCGCAGAATGGACCTATTGGCTAGCGTGGCAGGGATTGCACCCATGCTTGGCTTTCTTGGTACGGTTACGGGGATGATTGAAGCTTTTCAAGAGATCCAAAACCTGCAGGGAAATGTGGACCCTAGCGTATTGGCAGGCGGTATCTGGGAAGCTCTTGTTTCTACCGCAGGAGGTTTGATAGTCGGGATTTTGGCTCTCTTTTTCTACAACTATCTCCTAAGCAAGATAAACGCACTGGTCAACGACATGGAGCAGTCGGCCACTGAGTTTATCGACATGCTACAGTCTCCTGCATCGGACGCTGGATCACAGAAATCCTCCTACAGCAATAGCTTCTAAGCGCCATGTCAACCAATTTTTCTACAGATAGAAAGCCATTGGCCAATTACAGTCTTGCTGGATTGGCTGACATCGTGCTTCTTTTGCTTGTTTTCTTCCTGCTGACCTCCAGTTTCATCCCTCAATTTGGGATTGAAGTAACGTTACCAAAAACACAAACAGCCGCACCTACTAAAGACCAGTATGTAGCGGTGGTGGTAACAAAAGACGGTTCCTACTACGTTGAGCAGCAGCGAGTGTCGAGAGAACGCTTACTGGAGGCGATTCAAAATGCATCTGGCGGCACAAAAACCGCTTTGGTACTCCGTGCTGACGAAGAATCCCAGATCAAGCACATGGCCGCGGTAGGCAGTATTGCTAAAGCCTTGAATCTTCGATTTATGTTAGCAACCGATCGAGAAAATCCGGTTAGTGTATTCTAGCCATGGACCCGGTATGTGATCGCTTCGGCTAAATCAGAGCTGCGAGGGATAGCACGACCTTTTAATGCGGCAATTGAACGACTAAGGTTTGCTGTTCGGTCTCGAGATCGCATAGTTAGGCCTAACCGCATTACGGAGCGGTTTAACAGTTGGGTAACTTCTTCAGGAATCGGTATTTCTTTCCCTTTGTCGAAGATGACGCGGGCCTTTTCTACGCGGTCTCGGATGGCGTCGGAAGATTCGGCCTTGCGATGCGAGTGCGTTGGATCAACGTCCTTCAATACCATTTTCATATCTATTCGATCAAGGAGCGGCCCGCTGGTTTTTGCCCTGTATCTAAATTTGTCCGTTGACGAACACGAACACGTGTGACGATCCGAACCGGAAAAGCCACAAGGACAGGGATTCATAGCCCCTATGAGTTGAAAGCGAGCGGGGTACTCTATGGCTCCACTCGCACGCGAAATGATCACCTTCCCCTCTTCTAGGGGCTCACGAAGGCCTTCTAGCGTTGAACGATCAAATTCTGCTAATTCGTCCAAGAATAAAACCCCGTTGTGGGCCAAGGATATTTCCCCTGGAAGGGTAGGATTCCCCCCTCCTAGTAAGCCTGCTTTCGAAATCGAGTGGTGGGGCGACCGGAACGGTCGCCCTACCAGCAAGCCATGGGCAGCATGTCCT
>JAURGV010000050.1:7814-11876 GCA_030833605.1 Rhodothermales bacterium | reverse complement strand
CAGGTGCGAATAAATTCTACAGTGAGCTCACCGCGCGTTAAGCCGGGAATGTAGTAGTCGGCATCCGTTGAAAAAGCGAGTTTGACCCCTTGATTGTAGGCGTCGCGGAGCATAGCGACGCGACGCTCCCACCGCTCATCACTGGTTGGGCGCATGAAATCTGCCTTCGGAGTTTCGGTGCCCACGCGCCATATGCCTTTGGCGGCCATCATTTTATGAAGCTCTTCGTCCATCGCGTTGTCGTGGTCGAGCGACCACAGGCCAGCTTCGATCGCCCGGCGAGCGCCTTCTCTGGTCTGAACGTGGCCTGACACTTTTTGCCCAGCATTGGCGGCTTCGGAAACGAAAAGCTTGAGTTGATCAACGGTATAGGGGTAGGCTTGGCAATCCACACACACCTTGATCACTTTAGCGCCGTAGTGGATGTTGCGGCGGATAGCCTTTACGATTTCGTCGTTGGTGTCTGCGTTCAGGTATTCGGGATATACCGTGTCCTCCATTTCGGGCGTTTCGTAAAACTGTCCACCAAAGGCGCCTATAATAATGCCGCTGTTAATAATGGTCGGACCCGGCACCCAGCCCATTTCAATGGCCTGACGAATGGCCGTGTCGGCGTACAGCGCGTTATTTCCCAAATCGCGCACAATCGTAAAGCCAGAAGCCAGTTTCTGAAACCCGGTGCTCATGGCCTGAATGGCTCGTAGCGGCGTGGAGTCCATGATTACGGTCTGGTAGTAATTCCAATTCTCCGGTGTTTCCTTGTACGTGATGGCCAGGTGATCGTGCGCATCCACCAATCCACCAAATACCCACTGGTCAGATAAATCAACCACTTCGGCATCGTCAGGAATAGTCACGTTTGGCCCAATTTCTAAAATGGTACTGCGCCCTGTGTTGGGATTCAGTTCCACCAAAACAATTTGGTTGTGCGTAACCGTGGAATTCGCGGTGTCAATCAGGTGACCCGCTTTAATAGCCGTTTTTTGGGCCAATGCGGGGGTAGAAAGCAAGCAGAAGCAGCAAAAGGCCAGTAACAGGGAGCGCGTTTTCATGATGTCAATCCCGAAGTCAAAGTGGTGAGGCGTAAACAGATGGGCGCTTCACGGCGGCGGGTGCGGCGCTCATTAAGCAACCCAAGAGGAGCCTCCTGAATAGTGGATTCGACAATAGTAATTGGAAACGCCTGAACAATGCAAGTGTGATGAAGTCCAATCGCATAGCGAACCGAGTCAACAGCCTTGCGTTTACCCTTTCGCATCCTGCCCTTAAAATCTACTCATTATGGCAACTATACTTGCTTCCGTTGTTTTGTTGCTGCTCGTTGTGGCTATGTTCGCGACCCGTATTCTATTGGTTAAAGACGGCGAATTTCGTGGGACCTGCTCCAGCAATAATCCTTTTCTGAAAAACGAACTGGGAGAGTGCACGGTGTGTGGCCAAAAGCCAGGTGGTCCATGTTTGAGCGAAGAAGCGGCGGCCTAGGGCAGCGAGAAAGAGCTTTTCCCTGAAAGGGTGTGGTCGGGCGACGCCGGGAATGCTTATTCCCCGTACGGAAATCCAGTAGAGCGCTCTTCGGCAAATTCGCCTGAATCGGTTCCAATAATAAAGAAAGCCTCCAAGCCGGGGCGCGAAGCGACGAAGGCGCGAGCGCCCTCTTCTCCCATCACCATAAACGCTGTGGCATAGGCATCGGCCGTCATGCAGTTGTCGGCAATCACGGAAACGCTAAGCAGCGTACTAGACCGGGAATACCCCGTGGTTGGATCAATAATGTGCGCGTAGCGGCGACCATCCACTTCATGGTAGTTGCGGTAGTTGCCCGATGTGGCCATGGACTGATTGATCATCGGGACAATCTCTTGCGTTTCCTGCTCCGATAGAGCGTCTACTGCTGGCTTTTCAATACCCACTTTCCACGGCCGGCCTGCGGGATGCTGTCCTTGCGTTCTGACTTCGCCACCGATTTCCACGAAATAGTTGGTAATGCCATGGGCCGCAAGGAGTTCTGTCACTACATCTACCCCGTACCCTTTGGCGATGGCACTAAAATCTAAATTCGCACTAGGGTTGCCTTTCCGTACAAAAGTCAGCGTGGAGTCGAGTTCGAAGCTATCAAAATCGACCAAGGCGACCAATGAATCGACCGCTGCACTATCGGGAATAGCCGATGCATCAACGGGTCCAAACCCCCACGCTCTTACCAAAGGACCAATGGCTGGGTTAAACGCTCCTTTTGTGTCGGCGTAGATGCGCTTGGACGCTACAAAGATGGTTGAAAAATGAGCATCAACCGGGTGCCACAAGGTGGTATCCGAAGAAGCATTCAACACAGAAATAATGGACGAGTCGATGTACGTCGAAACCGATGCGTTCACTGCTACCAAAACACTATCAATGGCAACCCGGATCGATTCGGGAGCGGCTACAGCATCTGGCTCTCCGTACGAAACGTGATACGTGGTCCCCATGGTTTGGCCGCTCAGTTGCACCAGCGGACTGGTTTCGGAGCCGCAGCCGCCGAGAACCATCACCACAAACAAACTCAACAAGGCCGAATCGCGCACCGAGTTAAACAGCCGACTTGCCAGCCGATCTGGCCCGTGGCCCATTTTATCCAAAGTCGTCGTAGGCGATTTTTTCGGAAGGAACACCAAGGTTGTCCAACATTCCAAAACACGCTTTCAACATCGGACCCGGTCCACAGAGATAATACTCAATTTCTTCGGGCTCGTCGTGTTTGCTTAGGTAGTTGTCGTACAAGACCCGGTGGATAAACCCAGTCGGGCCGGTCCAGTTATCTTCTTCCTTGGGTTCAGAAAGCGCAATGTGGTATTTGAAGTTCGGAAACTCTTTTTCGATCGCTTCAAATTCTTCCGTATAAAACAGCTCTTTTTTCGAGCGACCGCCGTACCAATAGGTCACGGGACGCCCTGTTTTCAACGTGTGAAACAGGTGGAATAGGTGCGAACGAAGTGGCGCCATACCTGCACCACCACCGATGTACACCATTTCTTTGTCGGTGTCTTTGATAAAGAACTCTCCGAATGGACCGGAAATGGTTACTTTATCTCCCGCCTTCAAGTTGAAGATGTAGGACGAACAGATACCGGGATTAAGGTCAGCAAACCCATTTTTCGAGCGGTCCCACGGCGGGGTCGCAATACGGATATTAAGCTTGATAATGCTTCCTTCGGCAGGGTGGTTGGCCATGGAATAGGCACGAACCACCGGTTCTTTAGAGATCATTTTAAGATCCCACACATTCATGGAGTCCCAATCTTCACGGAAACGATCTTCAATGTCAAAGTTCTTGAAGTCGACGGTCACCGCCGGAACATCAACCTGAATGTACCCACCGGATTCGAAGTCAAGGTGCTCTCCCGGTGGAAGCTGTACTACAAATTCTTTAATGAAGGTGGCCACGTTATCGTTGCTAATAACTGTGCATTCCCATTTTTTAATCCCAAACACTTCTTCCGGGACCTTAACGGTCATGTCCGATTTGACCTTTACCTGGCAACCGAGGCGCCAGTTGTCTTTCTGTTCTTTGCGGGACAAGTGAACCGCTTCCGTAGGCAAAACGTCGCCGCCGCCTTCCAGAACCTGGCATTTACACATCGCGCACGTACCGCCGCCACCGCAGGCTGAAGGCAAATAAATGGCCTTTTCGTTCAAGGCAGTTAGCAGGGTCGAGCCGGGAGAAACCAGTAAGGGGTTCTCCGTGTCGCCGTTTAGCACCACCGTAAGATCGCCCGAAGGGATCAGTTTTTCTTTAGCATACACCAACAGGCCTACCAATGCCGTTATCAGGAGGCCGGCCGTCGCTACACTTGCTAGAACTACAGAGAGGATATCCATACGATCCGTTATCTAAAATTTCTCGTTGAGCTAAAGGCTGATACCAGCAAAACTCATGAAGGCAAGACCCATTAGGCCTGTGACAATAAACGCAATCCCCAAACCTCTCAACGGAGCAGGAATGTGGGAATAACGAAGCTTTTCGCGGATTGAAGCTAAGGCCACAATAGCGAGGAAAAAGCCAAATCCAGATCCGATGCCAAA
>JAURGV010000050.1:0-7804 GCA_030833605.1 Rhodothermales bacterium | reverse complement strand
CCCGTGTGTGTGATTAGGTAGACTTGTTTCTTATTAAAGGATAAGATTGTATTCTCGTAGGATTGTGGTGCTATTTCTATCCGCAATCGAATCCTAAACTCTAGCAATATGAAACTCTTTCTGATTCTACCACTTTTATTTCTGGGCTGCTCGAAAGGAGCCAGCGATGTTCCCATTGACATACCCTACGCAGGACCAAATGAAGGGGACATTTACGAAGACCTACTCACGGGAGAACGGATTGAGGTTCTTAAATCTTCAGTCAAATAGGATGAATAGCACCGATTAGCGCTTCCGCCACCCATAAACAGGTCCGTTGTGGAAGAAACCAAGCGGCGCGACAACGCCATCTTTTTTAAAGACCATTCCGTTTTTCATCACAAAACGTACGTCTCGAATGGCATTAATATCTTCGAGCGGGTTTTCGGCTGTAGCAATGAGGTCGGCAGCAAAACCTACTTGAATCGGGCCGCGTGAGTTTTGCAGTTCGCTAATTTCATATCCGTTCGTAGTCATAACTTTTAAGATTTCCGCATCGGGAATGCCGGCGGCGAGCCATGTGCGGATAAATTCAACCGTTAATTCGCCACGCGTTAAGCCGGGAATGTAGTAGTCGGCGTCGGTTGAAAAGGCTAGTTTTACGCCCTGGTTGTAGGCGTCGCGGAGCATAGCGACGCGACGCTCCCACCGCTCATCACTGGTTGGGCGCATGAAATCGGCTTTGGGCGTTTCCGTGCCCACGCGCCATATCCCTTTGGCGGCCATCATTTTATGGAGTTCTTCGTCCATGGCATTATCGTGGTCGAGCGACCACAAACCCGCTTCAATGGCTCGGCGAGCGCCTTCGCGCGTTTGCACATGGCCCGACACTTTTTGCCCCGCATTCGCTGCTTCAGAAACGAAAAGCTTTAATTGATCGACGGTATAGGGGTAGGCTTGGCAATCCACACACACCTTAATGACTTTCGCGCCGTAATGGATATTGCGGCGGATAGCCTTTACAATTTCGTCATTGGTGTCTGCGTTCAGGTATTCAGGATATACCGTGTCCTCCATTTCGGGCGTTTCATAAAACTGCCCTCCAAAGGCGCCAATAATGATGCCGCTATTGATAATGGTTGGACCAGGTACCCAGCCCATTTCAATGGCCTGACGAATAGCCGTATCGGCATACAGCGCGTTATTTCCCAAGTCCCGAACAATTGTAAAGCCGGAAGCTAGCTTCTGAAATCCCGTGCTCATAGCCTGAATGGCCCTTAGTGGCGTGGAATCCATGATCACAGTTTGGTAGTAATTCCAATTCTCTGGCGTTTCCTTATAGGTAATGGCGAGGTGATCATGCGCGTCCACGAGTCCGCCAAATACCCATTGATCGGACAGATCAACCACCTCGGCATCGGCCGGAATAGCAACATTTGGCCCAATTTCTAATATCGTGCTGCGGCCGGTTTGCGGATTGAGCTCAACCAAAACAATTTGGTTGTGGGTAACCGTTGAAGTGGCGGTGTCAATCAGGTGGCCTGCTTTGATGGCTGTTTTTTGAGCCAAAGCAGCGGAAGGAAGGAAAATGAAACAGCAAACGGTCAGAAGGGAAAAGCGCGTCTTCATGATGTCAAATCCGAATTCAAGATGGATCGGCAAAACCTAGTGTTTCACAGAATGGAGTGATGATCCGTAAAACGAAAGAGGGTAGGCCGATTTTTTAGTGGGCTGAACAATAGTAATCGGAAAGCCCGGATTAATGCAAGTGGCGTGAAGTCGAACATGCAAAGCGAACCGACAGGAATGGCTCGCGTTTACACAACAAGAATTCATTCCTTAAACGCTGTTCACCATGGCAACGATTATTGCTTCCGTCGTCATCCTTTTATTGGTCGTTGCCATGTTCGCAACGCGCATTTTGTTGGTGAAGGATGGCGAATTTCGAGGGACCTGTGCCTCCAACAACCCGATGCTTAAAAACGAACTGGGTGAATGCACAGTGTGTGGTCAAAAGCCTGGTGAGCCGTGCCTGAATGAGGCCGTTGCTTAAACGACAGGACTATTCACCGTATGGGAATCCGGTAGAACGGGTTTCGGCGAACTCACCGGACTCGGTTCCGAGAATAAAGAAGGCTTCTAGGCCAGGGCGCGAAGCGACGAAGGCGCGAGCGCCCTCTTCTCCCATCACCATAAACGCCGTGGCATAGGCGTCGGCTGTCATGCAGTTGTCGGCGATCACGGAAACACTCAACAACGAACTGGACCGGGAATAGCCGGTTGTGGGATCGATAATGTGCGCATAGCGTCGGCCCTCCACTTCGTGATAGTTGCGGTAATTACCTGACGTTGCCATGGACCGATTGATCATTGGCACAATCTCTTGGGTTTCCTGCTCCGACATAGCGTCCACAGCCGGTTTTTCAATCCCCACTTTCCAAGGCCGTCCAGCGGGATGTTGGCCTTGCGTTCTCACTTCGCCACCGATTTCCACAAAGTAGTCGGAAATACCATGGGCGGCGAGCAGTTCGGCCACCACATCTACACCATACCCCTTTGCAATCGCACTAAAATCCAAATTCGCCCCGGGATTGCTTTTGCGAACAAAAGCCAACGTAGAATCGAGTTCAAAACTCTCGAAATCGACCAAGGCCAATAGGGAGTCAACGGCGGCGCTGTCCGGAATCGATGACGTGTCCACCGGACCAAACCCCCACGCGCGCACGAGTGGCCCAATGGCAGGGTTAAACGCCCCTTTGGTATCGGTGTAGATGCGTTTGGAGGCCACAAAGATGGTTGAAAAATGAATATCTACCGGGTGCCACACGGTGGTGTCCGAAGAAGCATTAATCACCGAAATAATGGACGAATCGATGTAAGTGGATACCGAGGCATTCAGTGCGACCAACGCACTATCAATAGCAACCTGAATGGATTCGGGTGACGCGACAGAATCGGGTTCTCCATACGATACGTGGTACGTGGTCCCCATGGTTTGGCCGCCCAACTGTACCAGTGACAAGGAATCGGAGCCGCAGCCGCCGAAAACCACCACCACAAGTAGGCTCAACAAAGTCGATCGGCGCGCCGAGTTAGACACCCAACGGGCCACCGACCAGGTCTTATCCAAAGTCGTCAAACGCGATTTTTTCATTCGGAACACCGAGGTTATCCAGCATGCCAAGGCTTGCCTTCAACATCGGGCCAGGTCCACAGAGGTAGTATTCAATTTCCTCTGGCTCTGGATGCTTGCTCAAGTAGTTGTCGTACAACACTTGGTGGATGAACCCATTTGGACCGGTCCAATTGTCCTCTTCTTTAGGCTCGGAAAGCGCAATGTGGTATTTGAAGTTCGGGAATTCTTTCTCGATGGCTTCAAATTCTTCTGTGTAGAAGAGTTCTTTCTTCGAGCGACCACCGTACCAATACGTTACTTGGCGACCCGTTTTCAAGGTGTGAAAGAGGTGGAACAGGTGCGAACGAAGGGGCGCCATGCCGGCTCCACCACCGATGTACACCATTTCTTTGTCGGTGTCTTTGATAAAGAACTCACCAAAAGGACCAGAAATGGTCACTTTGTCGCCGGCTTTCAAATTGAAGATGTACGACGAACAGATACCTGGATTCAGGTCAGCAAACCCATTTTTAGAACGGTCCCAAGGTGGAGTCGCAATACGAATGTTAAGCTTGATGATGCTGCCTTCTGCAGGATGGTTAGCCATCGAGTAAGCGCGAACCACCGGCTCTTTAGAGACCATTTTAAGGTCCCACACATTCATGGAGTCCCAATCTTCGTGGAATCGGTCTTCAATAAGGAATTCTTTGAAGTTGACCGTTACGGCCGGGACGTCAACCTGAATGTAACCGCCTGATTCAAAGTCTAGGTGTTCTCCCGGAGGAAGCTGTACCACAAATTCTTTGATGAAGGTCGCCACGTTTTCGTTGCTGATAACCGTGCATTCCCATTTTTTAATCCCAAAGACTTCTTCTGGGACTTTAATGGACATGTCTGATTTGACCTTAACCTGGCAACCCAAGCGCCAGTTGTCCTTTTGCTCTTTGCGTGAAAGGTGTACCGCTTCGGTTGGCAAAACATCGCCGCCGCCTTCTAAAACCTGGCATTTACACATGGCGCACGTTCCACCGCCACCACATGCTGAAGGCAAATAAATCGCCTTTTCGTTCAAGGCAGTTAGCAAGGTCGAGCCGGGAGAAACCAGTAACGGGTTCTCCGTGTCGCCATTTAACACCACCGTAAGATCGCCCGAAGGGATCAGTTTTTCTTTTGCATACACCAACAGGCCAACCAATGCCGTAATCAGGAGGCCGGCCGTTGCTACACTTGCTAGAACTACAGAGAGGATATCCATACGATCCGTTATCTAAAATTTCTCGTTGAGCTAGAGGCTGATACCAGCAAAACTCATGAAGGCAAGACCCATTAGGCCTGTGACAATAAACGCGATCCCCAAACCTCTCAAAGGAGCAGGAATGTGAGAATAACGAAGCTTTTCGCGGATTGAAGCCAAGGCCACAATAGCGAGGAAAAAGCCAAATCCAGATCCGATGCCAAACACAACCGATTCGTCAAAAGCGTATTCACGCTCAACAATAAACAGGGCACCACCTAGGATGGCACAGTTCACCGTGATGAGCGGCAAAAAGATTCCGAGTGCGTTGTATAGGGGCGGAAAGAAGCGCTCGACAATGATTTCAACCAGCTGCACCATCGAAGCGATAGTCGCGATGAACACGATGAACTGAAGAAAAGTCAAGTCAACGGTTGCCAAAGCAGGCGAAATGAACGCCAGGGCCCCTTCTTTCAGAAAATAGGTGTTTACCAACCAGTTGATAGGCGCCGTGATACCTAAAACGAAGATAACGGCAACGCCCAATCCGATGGCGGTTTTGACCGTTTTGGAAACGGCCAAAAAAGAACACATGCCCAGAAAATATGCAAGGATCATATTTTCGAGGAAGGCCGACTTGATGAAGATGTTTACGAGATCCATTTCAATAATTGTTTATCGAAGACAAAACTTCGGCTTGTCTAGGAAGCGTCGATCAATTTCGTATTGCGGGAGCGCTGAATCCAGATAATGATACCAATGATGAACATGGCAGCAGCAGACGTCAGCATGATCCCGTTGTTTTCGTATCCCATGTCGTACATGGCTTGAGGAATGACCTTATATCCAAATAGGGATCCCGCACCAAGAAGCTCACGGAAGAACGAAACGGCAATAAGAATCGCACCATAGCCGAAGCCGTTACCAAGCCCGTCAAAAAACGCAGCAGAAGGCTTGCTGGACATGGCCATCGCTTCCAAGCGACCCATGATGATACAGTTCGTGATAATCAGACCCACATACACCGAAAGCTGTCGGCTCACGTCGTAGGCAAAGGCCTGAAGAACCTGGTCAACCAGGATTACAAGGCCGGCAACCACTACGAGCTGCACGATCATTCGAATCCTAGAAGGGATGGTGTTTCGCATGGCCGAAACAATCACGTTGGAAAACACCAACACAACCGTCACAGACAGCGCCATAACGAATGCCGTTTTAAGCTGCGTAGTAACAGCCAATGCCGAACACACACCAAGTACCTGAACGGTAATGGGGTTGTCGTCATTAAAAGGATCCGTAAGTAGTTTTCGGTTTTTAGGAGTCCACAAGGACTCTTTTTCCGCAGCTCCGTTTTCCATAATGGATGTAGCGTTCTTTCTGTGCTAGGAGTTAATACTGGTCAAAACTTGTTTATACCGGGCCACTTCTTCGCTCAACATTTTGTTGACACCGTTGGTGGTCATGGTTGCACCCGTCAGGCCGTCCGCCTCGTGTGGATTTCCAGAAACGTTGTTGCCCGAGCCTTTCAAAATGCGAACGGACGCAAATTCACCGGAATCCGTAAAGATCTTCTTTCCACGAAACTGCTCCTGAAATTGGGCCGTGTTGATTTCTGCGCCCAAGCCTGGTGTTTCTTTTTCGTGTCCAAAAATGACACCTGAAATGGTGTTAAGGTCGCCGTCAAGCGCTAAAAACGCCGATATCGGTCCCCACAACCCCTTGCCCTGCAACGGGATAATGTATCGGGTTTGGCCATCTTTGTTAAAGATGTAAAGAGGAAAACTGCGCACATCGTCGGCTTTTTTCATCTCTTTCTTGAGGTCCAACGCGAAAGCAGATTCCCCGACTTTCTCTTGGCCGTCAATACCAAACACGCGTTCGGTGATAAAGGAGTTGTAATCCTGCTCAAGCGTTTCGGTGTTAACCGTCATCACGCTCTGCAAAATAGAAGCCCGTTTCGCTTGGGCAATATTCTGCTGTTGCATCGGGCGCAAGCTACTTGCGGCGAGCGCAAGAATGATGGCAACGCCAGCAGTAAAAAAGATTGCGTAACGCAGGGTATATGAATTAGAGTGCACGGCTAACTCTTCGTTTGATGTTAGACTGAACCACAAAGTGATCGATGGTTGGAGCAAATACGTTCATCAATAAGATGGCGAGCATCCAACCCTCTGGGTAGGCAGGGTTCAGCACGCGTATAATCATGCCAAAAACGCCTATTAAGAAACCATAGATAAATTTGCCCTTGGTCGTCTGAGCGGCCGTCACAGGGTCTGTTGCCATGAAAACGGTAGCGAACAGCATGGAGCCCATCAGCAAGTGCTCATAAAAAGGCACGTCTTTGAATAGGGCGAGGTCTGCGGCTGAAAAAATCAAGGCGGTAACGGATGCGCCAACAACTACGCTAAACATCACCCGCCAGCTAGCAATTCCGGTAAACAATAGGATCAAAGCGCCGATGCCGACAGCGATGGCTGAGGTCTCACCAATCGACCCTGGAACGGTCCCGATAATCATGCTCATCAAGCTGTAGTCGTGAGCGGCAACGTTCGCAAGTGCTTCTGCGCCACCGAGATACGCGACCCCAAGAGGCGTAGCGCCAGAGAAACCGTCAATAAAGAGGGACGGGTCGCCGGCAATCCAGACAAGGTCTCCCGAGATATACGTTGGATACGCGAAGAAAATGAACACACGTGAAAGCAGCGCCACGTTCAAAATGTTCATCCCCGTGCCACCAAACGCTTCTTTTCCGATGATTACGGCAAACGCCGTTGAGGCCGCTACCATCCACAACGGGATTGTTGGGGGCATTACCAACGGAATAAGCATTCCGCTGACCAAGAACCCTTCGTTTACTGGATGTTTGCGGATAATGGCGATCAGAAACTCAATACCGAGCCCAACACCATAAGCGACCACCACAATGGGAAGCACTTTAATGGCGCCGTACAAAAACTTGTCCCACAAGCCATCACCTAAAGCGGTGAGCTCACCCATGGCCAAAAAGTGTTGGTGTCCCACATTCCACATACCAAACAACAACGCCGGGATCATCGCGATAACCACGGTGAACATGGTTCGCTTTAGATCAATGCCGTCTTTGATATGGGTGCCGTGCGACGTTTCTGCTGGAACGAACAAAAACGTTTCAAGCGCTTCGAATCCGTAATAATACTGATGCAGCTTGCCGCCTTCCTCGAAGTGAGGTTTGACTTTGCCAATCAGATTCTCGAGTAATTTCATGGTCGGTGTGTATGGACCTTAATTGCTGTTATTAACCTTCCGTTCGGACCAAATCCAGTCCGGAGCGCAAAATCTGTTGAACCGGTTGCTTCGAGGTGCAGACAAATTCGCAGAGCGCCAAATCTTCCTCTACAACTTCATAGATTCCAAGCCCTTCCATTTGCTCAAAATCGCTATACAGAATGGACTTAATGAGGTACTGGGGATACAGATCCATCGGCACCACTTGTTCA
>JAURGV010000004.1 GCA_030833605.1 Rhodothermales bacterium | reverse complement strand
TTCTAAAAAGGGCTACTTTAGGTTTTTTTGAATCGTTCAAAAAAGGCGCTAAATCCATGGCAAACGATCGTGACGGCTGCTGAAAATTTATGAGCTTCTGTACAGCCTGAGCGTCCACACGTCCAGGTGTTGAAACCGCTAGCAACAGCGCCAACAAAACCGTTAGCGGCCATGCCGGAATCGATATGTTTGGTCTACGATTAAACATCAATTCTTGTTGTTCATCGCCATTTCAGGACCTAAGAGGTCAATGTGATAAATACGATACTGCTGAGGCTTCAACTCCCTAATGGAAAGCTCCAATACGGTACCGTTCTCCCTCAATTTGTATGGGGGAATGTCCACATCGTCCGGAACCGGTTTGAAAATGTTAATCAACTCGGGACGCACATTGACGGCCGCGACTTTCCACAGCGTGGTGTTCGATTCGTCTTCTTGGGATGCCACGGAAACTGGAACGTGAGCTCGATGGTGTGGAGACCTTCGCTTCCGATGCGAAAAACCATCGCCTAAACGTATGCCAGAGCCATCTCCTAACCCGTCACCGGAGTCAACGACCTCCATGGCATCATTGGCCATGGTCAGCAAATCTCTAGCTCGTTCGATTTGCGCAATATAAGATGCGATTTCACGGCGCAGCGGAGCCGGCAAATTCCCTGTGAGAAATGCGGCTAGGATATGCTCGTTTATGTGCTCGTTTGGACGAGACATATAATTGTGTTGCGCAATGCGCTTTTTTCGTAGCAGTTTGTCATTGCTTGAATACGGTTTCTTTTTGAAGATTTGCGTGCGACGCGATAAAAAGGTTTCTATTCCACTTTGAAATTTTGCTTGTTTGGATCGCAAGAACAGCGCATATTAGCCCAGCACACTTCACGCGCATGGACAAAGATTTACACTCCATACAACAAGCTCGAACCCTCCTTCGATCCGCTCGAGAAGCGTTCTTAGCCTACCATACCTTTTCGCAAGAGCAGGTAGATCGTATTGTTATGGCCATGGTTTCGGCAGGAATTGACGCTTCCGAACGGCTGGCCAAAATGGCCCACGAGGAAACTGGCTTTGGTCGAGTAGAAAGCAAAATCCAAAAAAACCTATTCGCTACACGCACATTAAGCGAAAGAATGGATGGGATGAAAACCTGTGGGGTTATCAAAACGTCCGAAAATGGATCGATTTGGGAAATTGCCTCGCCAATGGGAGTCGTGGCCGCACTGGTACCGTCGACCAATCCCACGTCCACGGCTATGTACAAGGCCATCATAGCGGCCAAGGCCCGATGTGCTTTGGTCATTAGTCCTCATCCCCGAGCCAAATCAAGTACCCTAGAAGCGCTACACGTTGTGGCCCATGCCGCCTACAAAGCAGGAGCGCCAGAAGGCTTGTTTGCTTGTATGACGGAGCCGTCCATAGAAGGCACGAACGCATTAATGGAGGATCCCGAGACTGACTTGATTCTCGCTACGGGCGGATCGCCAATGGTTCATGCAGCGTATTCGAAAGGCAAACCAGCCTATGGTGTTGGCTCAGGGAATGTACCCGTGTATGTGGATCGTTCGGCCGATATCTCGAAAGCTGCCGCCGACATTACCTATGGCGTCTCGTTTGACTGGGGGACATTGTGCTCCACAGAGCGAAGCCTTGTGGTAGACTCACCTGCCCTCCCTCGACTAAAAGAAGCTTTGCAGGCTGAAGGGGCCCATTTTCTTTCGGAGCAAGAAACCGAGCAGCTTCGGCACGTTGTAGCTCCCGGAGGACGACTAAATATCGAACAAGTGGGGAAAAGTCCTCAATTTATTGCCCAAATGGCAGGTTTTGACGTGCCTGCTCAAACCAGAGCCTTGGTTGCGTCAGTTGAAAAAGTTGGAAAAGAAGAGGTTTTATCCATGGAAACCCTCTCTCCCATCTTGAGCCTGTACACCGTGTCGGGGTGGGAAGAAGGATGCGAGCGATGCAAACAACTGCTGGATTTCGGCGGAATTGGACACACATTGGGCATTCACGCGACATCGAAAAAAATTATTGAGGCTTTTGCCCTTGAAAAACCAGCCATGCGGATAGTGGTTAATTCGGTAACTGCGTTGGGCTCCGTCGGCTACACAACCGACTTGTTTCCAGCCATGACGTTGGGCCCCGGAGCCATGGGAGGATCCATTACGAGCGATAATATTTCTCCTCTCCACTTGGTGAACATCAAGCGACTTGCCTTCGAAACGAATCCTATCAATAAGGCTCAGGTTTCGGAGCCTATTGCTGCGTCGGTGAGCCCTTCATCCGGGTCCAAATACAAATCCGCCACTTCAAAGACAACATCGGAAAGGGTTACCTCGCCGTTGACTACGGATGGTCGGCCCAAAAAACCATGGATGGAAGAAATTGAATCCCGGATTCGTGCGAAAGCGGGAAATACCTCAAAAACCCCGTTTGTTGCGAAAAAATCGAAATCCCCCGATCCAGCGACTAAACCATCAGACAACGTGATGAGCGCGACCGAGGTCGATCAAATAGCCCAAAAGTTTAGAAAAAGATAAACCTACGCGTCATTCCCCGATTTCTTCGCGAAGTTAAAATTGACTCAAGTAGCTAAAAAACGCTATATTTTCTGATCTGAACACTATTTCAAACAGTAAACTTTCTGGTGCCGCCTGATGGCCGACACAAGTGATTTCCGCAATGGTTTTACCATGGAGTGGAACAATGGTATCTGGACAATCATCGAATTTCAGCATGTAAAACCCGGCAAGGGTGGCGCATTTGTCCGTACCAAGCTCAAAAATGTCAGTAATGGCAAAACGGTTGATAACACGTTCCGTGCTGGCGAGCGCGTAGAACAGGTTCGTATTGAACGTCGCCCTCATCAGTTCTTGTACCAAGACGATCTGGGTTTGCACTTCATGAATACGGACACGTATGAGCAAACGTCGTTGCCTGAAAAAGCAGTAGAAGGTCGGCAGTATATTAAGGAAGGGTCAACCATTGACATCATCATGCACGCCGATACGGACAAAGCATTATCGATTGAAATACCTTCCGCTGTAGAACTTAAAGTGGTTCAGTGCGATCCTGGATTAAAAGGTGACACGGCTACCGGCGCAACAAAACCTGCCGTCGTAGAAAGTGGCGCAACGATTTATGTCCCCTTGTTTATCAACGAAGGAGACATTATTAAGGTCAACACGGATCGTGGAGACTATATTACCAGAATTAGCGCTGCCTGATTTGAACTAACCGCCCCATTGGGACGAGAGGAAATAAGATGGATCTCAAACATTTGAGAGAAATACTCGAGCTGGTTGCAGAATGTGACATTTCCGAAGTGGAAATTGAAGAAGAAAACCTTCGGGTTGTTGTTCGGAAACACGCTCCTGTTCAGGCAATGCCTCAACAGATTACGTATGCAGCGTCTCCGGCACCTATGATGGCTGCCCCAGGGGCACAAGCAGCGTCTGAACCCGTAGCTGCGGCACCTGCAGCTCCAGCTGGCAAACAAGTAAGAGCTCCTATTGTAGGAACGTATTACGCTGCCTCTTCCCCCGACTCCCCTGTATTTGTCAAAGTTGGCGATACGGTCAAAACGGGAGATGTGCTTTGTATTATTGAAGCCATGAAATTGATGAACGAAATTGAGGCCGAGTTCTCAGGAGTCGTTCGTCAGATTTTAGTAGATAATGGCACTCCAGTTGAGTATGATCAGCCGTTGTTTGTGATCGAGCCCAATTGACCAAGAAAAAACCCCTGATTTCGTGATTAACAAAGTACTGATTGCTAACCGCGGTGAAATCGCCCTCCGTATTATTCGGACCTGTCACGAAATGGGGCTAAAAACGGTTGCCGTTTTTTCGACGGCCGACCGCGATTCCCTCCACGTCCGCTTTGCTGACGAAGCGGTATGTATCGGTGCCCCAGCGGGAAAAGACTCCTACCTTCGTGCCGAACGCATTATGGCCGCAGCCGAAGTTACCGGTGCCGACGCGATTCATCCGGGATATGGCTTTTTAGCTGAAAACGCAGATTTTTCGGCTATTTGCCAAGATAATAACGTTAAGTTTATTGGCCCTTCTCCTGAAATCATTCGGATGATGGGCGACAAAAGCGTCGCAAAAGACACCATGAAAGCCGCTGGTGTACCGGTGGTACCTGGATCGGATGGGGTGGTTAAAGACGCGGTCACTGGCGCTAAAATTGCTACCGAAATGGGATATCCGGTTATCATCAAAGCCAGCGCCGGAGGCGGTGGTCGTGGGATGCGGGTCTGCCATAAAGCAGAGGATTTTGCAAAGCTATTTGCAACGGCGAGAAACGAAGCCCAAGCAGCCTTTGGAAACGGCGATTGTTACATCGAAAAGTTCGTTTCTGGACCGAGACACATCGAAATTCAGATTCTTGGAGATGGAAAGGGCAATGTGATCCATTTTGGTGAACGGGAATGCTCTATTCAACGGCGCCATCAAAAACTGCTCGAAGAATCGCCATCCCCCATTATGACGGAAGAATTACGTCAGAAAATGGGTGACGCAGCCATTAAAGGGGCTAAAGCCGTCAACTACGAAGGTGCAGCTACGGTTGAATTCCTAGTAGACGACAAAGGCGACTTCTATTTCATGGAAATGAATACCCGCATCCAGGTTGAGCATCCGGTTACGGAAGAAGTAGCGGATTGCGACTTGGTTGAATTCCAAATTCGGGTAGCACAAGGCGAAAGCATTCGGGAGCGCACCATCAAGTTGGAAGGCCACGCGATCGAATGCCGCATCAACGCCGAGAATCCGTTTAATAATTTTTCTCCTTCTCCCGGCAAAATCACCACGTTTCACCCACCTGGGGGACATGGTGTCCGTGTAGACACACATGTATATGCAGGATACACGATCCCGCCTTACTACGACTCCATGATCGCCAAACTCATTGTTCGCGCACGAACCAGAGATTTAGCGATCCAGAAAATGCTTCGCGCTTTGGATGAGTTTGTTATTGAAGGAGTAAAAACGACTATTCCGTTCCACCAGCAATTGCTGCGAGACGAAAAGTTCCGCCGGGGCGAGTTTGATACACGCTTCCTAGAAACATTCACGCTTGTAGAAGAAACAGATGAAATTTCCTGAGGGCCTTTATTACACAAAAGACCACGAGTGGTTGAAAGTTGATGGTAACCAAGGCACAGTCGGTATCACTGATTTTGCTCAATCCGAATTGGGAGATATCGTCTATGTCGATATTGACTCCTTGGATAACCAGGTCGCAAAAGACGAAGTATTTGGCTCTGTTGAAGCGGTTAAAACCGTGTCGGACTTGTTTATGCCCGTCAGCGGAACGGTTACCGAGTCAAATCCCGGCTTAGACGATAACCCGCAAGCCGTTAACGACGACCCATACGGAGAAGGTTGGTTGGTAAAAATCACCCTTGACAACCCCTCAGACTGTGAATCCTTACTTTCTGCGGCGGAATACGCCAAAATGGTAGGTCACTAAATTATTTTTACATGCACCAACGCATAGTCATCCTGGACTTCGGTTCTCAGTTCACGCAGTTGATCGCGAGACGCGTCCGAGAGGCTGGGGTTTATTCCGAAATTTTGCCTTGTACGGCTTCAACCGCTGAAGTTGAAGCGCTGGAACCTCACGGTCTAATTTTATCCGGTGGTCCCTCTTCCGTTTACGACGAAGGCGCACCCCAACTCGACCCGGCGCTGCTTTCGCTCAGTCGAGCCGATGGAAAAACAGTCCCCGTGCTTGGTGTTTGTTACGGCCTTCAGGCGATGGCCCACGCCCTTGGTGGCGAGGTTCAGCCTGCGGCCAAACGGGAGTTTGGCCGCGCAGCCATTCGCGTAGATTCTGAGTCCAGGCTGTTCCAAAATGTGCCCGAAGGATCGAATGTTTGGATGAGCCACGGCGATCACATGACCAAATTACCCGAAGGGTATGAAGTGATCGCGCATACATCGAACGCCCCGATTGCAGCCGTAAGATCAACGCTCCTACCGCATTACGGCGTTCAGTTTCATCCGGAAGTGCACCATTCCGAGTACGGAAAACAGATCCTAGAAAACTTTGCGCTTCAAATCTGTGAGTGTGATGGAGATTGGTCGGCAGCGTCGTTCATCGAAGAGAAAAAAGCAGAAATCAGAGCCCAAGTAGGCGATGAACATGTGATTTTAGGACTCTCCGGTGGTGTTGACTCTTCTGTAGCCGCCGTTTTATTGCACGAGGCAATCGGAGATCAGCTCACGTGTATTTTCGTCAATAACGGCCTACTGCGTAAAGGCGAATGGGAGCAGGTTCAAGAGACGTTCCGAGACCATTATCACATTCGTCTAAAGGCCATAGATGCGTCGGATTTATTCCTAAATCGTCTCAAAGACGTGGTTGACCCCGAACGCAAGCGCGTGATCATCGGCAATGCGTTTGTCGAAGTCTTTGAGGAAGGAAAACAGGACATCATCAAGGAATTGGGTAAAAAGCCTACGTTTTTAGCGCAAGGCACCCTGTATCCCGATGTCATTGAAAGCGTTTCCTTTAAAGGCCCTTCCGCCACCATCAAAACCCACCATAATGTGGGCGGATTGCCGGAAGAAATGGAATTTGAAGTGCTAGAGCCCTTCCGCGAACTATTTAAAGACGAAGTACGCGCGATTGGAAGGCTCTTGGGCGTTCCAGAAAGTATTGTCGGACGGCACCCATTTCCCGGGCCAGGCCTTGGTATCCGCGTTATTGGCGCCGTGACCAAACCGGATCTGGAACTGCTTCGTGAGGCCGACGATATTTTCATCAGTGAAATGAAAAATTTCGGCCTCTACGACGAAGTATGGCAAGCATTTGCCGTATTGCTTCCGGTTCAAACCGTAGGCGTGATGGGCGATGAACGCACTTACGAAAATGTTTGCGCACTGCGCGCTGTATCAAGTGTCGATGGCATGACGGCTGACTGGTCTCGATTGCCGAACGATTTTCTGGCTCACGTGTCCAATAGGATCGTTAATGAAATACGGGGCATTAATCGGACGGTGTACGACATCAGTTCGAAACCACCCGCAACTATCGAATGGGAGTAATTCAACTTCGGAAACGTTTAAACTGGCTGTTCATAGGGGTCGTCCTAATTTTGGGGACGCTTCCAGCGCAGGCACGTTACCAAACCGTTATTGAAAACAACGCGGTTGCCGACTCCCTGTTTTCAGTGGGGCTAGAGCGGTTTACGGAAGGGGATTATGCGGCGTCGCAAGCCACGTTCGATCGGTTAATCAACGAATTTAGACCCAATCGGTCTACTACCGCATCGGTTGTTTTCGCGGCTAAATCGGCCTACCGTCAAAAGAAATACGAGTCGGTCCGCTCCTATTTGAACGGTTTTGCCATTACTTATGCCTCCAGTTCCTATTTGGATGAAGCCAAACGCTTGGATGAACTGGCGTTGGGCGCTTTGCAAATCGAAACGGCGAACGTGGTAGACATCGGGGTCATCTTGTCGCTGGATCGCGATGAGAGACAACAAACCCAGGAAATATTCAATGGCATTCGTCTAGCCATAGACGAGCACAATAAAAACTCGCCAAATAAGCCCATCCGGTTGGTTTTCAGAGACATTGACGGTGGTGCAACGGCGGCGCGAAAAGCGGTTCGAGAATTGGCAGGTGCCAAAGTAGTGGCCATACTCGGCACCCTATTTAGCGAAGAAGCGCTAGCGGCGGCCGACGAAGCCAATAAGCTTTCAACGGTCTTTGTTGCTCCGTTAGCTACCGACGATGAAATTACTCAGGGCAAACCGTTCGCGTTTCAGGCCAATCCCAGCATGAAAACGCGGGGAGCCGCTATGGCTCGTTTTGTTAAAAATGGGCTCCGGCTTGATAACGTCGCCGTCGTTTTGGCGACCGATGAACGGAAAATATCGGAACGCCAAGCGGATGGTTTTTTGACCGTCGCATCTGAGTTGGGTTTAACCATAACCATGGTAAACGTCCTTCCCAGCGAAAATTCGCTCTATTCGTTGGCCGATACCCTCCCCTCGGATACCCTCAATCAGTCTGATGTCATTTATATGCCCTTGGCATCGCGAAGGCCTGTCGCCACGGTTGGCGCCATTCTTTCCAATCTAGATCGCATGAATAGAAATATTCGTGTCATTGGAAACGAAGGCTGGGAGGACTTACCTCAAAAAACACACGCCTCCGCTTATTTGGCAACCTATGGTTCTGCTTATTGGGTGGACCCAGCTAATGATAGCTTCGCTGTGTTTTCAAGATCTTATCGGGCACTCGCTGGAAAGGCGCCCGATAAGCTTGCTGTTACCGGTTATGACGTGACTCGTTTTGTTTTGAAAGCCATAAACGAAGCGGGGTCGGGCGCAATTACACAGAAAATGCGCGATATGGACCCATTTGACGGACTAGGCATCCGCATTCATTTTGACGGTCAGAATATCAATCAGGCGCTGTTTTATCATCGTTATAGGGACAATCAATTGACCTTAATCAAGTAGATGCAGAAGGAACAGGTGTCTGTTCATTCCGTTTAGTTGGTTTCATTTCGGCTAGTTAACTTTGGATCGTATGCCCCGTATTTCTTTTCCTGCATCATTTGTATTGCTGGCTCTGGTTAGCCTTTTTTGGGTTGGCTGTGCTGGGTCCGGAAGGGTGCAATATGAGTCACCAAAAGAAGCCTTTGACAAAGGAAAAGCTTTTTATGATGAGGGCGATTTCACGAAAGCCATTGAGATGCTTCAAGGAGCGTTTGATTTTGGTCGGACTCACCAATGGGCTGCGGATGCACAGTTGTACTTAGCCCGGTCCTACCGTGGAAACAAAGAGTTTTTGCTAGCGGCAAACGAGTTTACGCGGTTTACCCAGATTTACCGGTCCGATCCCCGCATTCCTGAAGCGGAATATGAGTTGGCCATGACCTATTACGATCGGTCGGCCAAATACACACTTGATCAAACGGATACCGAACGCGCCATAACCCAATTTCAGTTGTTCATGACGCGCTACGCTTCTAATCCGTTGGTTGAAGAAGCCACCACTCGCGTAGTTGAACTACGTGGAAAACTGGCTCAAAAACAGTTCCATACCGCCATTTTGTACGAAAAACGCGAATATTACGGGGCTGCAGCCGTTTCCTACGAAGCCGTATTTGATCGTTATTACGATACCGAATGGGCCGATGATGCCTTGTACGGTGCTATAAAGGCGTATTACGATTATGCCCGTTTGAGCATTGTCGAAAAGCAGTCGGAACGCCTCCGTTTGGCCGAATCCAACTACGACCGATTGATTCAAATATTTCCCGAGAGCCCACTTATCAAGGACGCCGAAGCTGTTTATAAGGATATCCAGGCGTTGATGAGTTCATTGGGAAGCGCGTCTAAGCCATGACGCGCTTGGGTATTTTCGGCGGCTCATTTGACCCTCCTCACCGGGGTCATTTACGTGTTGCCCAATCTGCCCTTCTTCAGCTCGAATTGGACCGATTACTTTGGATTCCGGCATTTCATTCGCCGTTTAAGTCCCTGTCAGATACCACCAATACTTCCGATCGAAAGGAAATGGTGCGCCTAATGACGCTTGAAGATCCGAAATTTGAACTGGATCTAAGGGAGTTGCATCGCAAAGGACCATCCTATACCGTAGACACCCTCGAAAGCCTTCGGCAAGAAGAACCTGACGCCGAATTGTATCTCATTCTCGGGGGAGATAGCCTGGCGGAACTGTCGACTTGGAAGCGTGCCGACCGCATCAGAGAAATCTGCCAAGTGGTTGCCTACCAACGCCTTAATGACTCACACGAAGTCCTGCTAGATGCCGCGCTTTGCGATCGGGTTTTAAGCGGAGACCCCATCGAGTTGTCGAGTTCTGCTATTCGCGATGCCGTCTCTAAGAAATTTCCCATAGATCGCATGGTAACCGGTGCAGTTGCTAAGTATATAGAAGCACACGGTTTGTATCTTCAGAACTGAACCTATTCCCTACCGATCGCATGCTTTTGCCCCCTGAGGAATTGAGAGACCGGATCTCTCAGCTCATATTCCCACGACTTGGCTCCAACATGAGCCCCACCATTTCCGTCGAAGACGACGCCGCTCGTATTGAAGCGTTGCTCGACGAATACCCTATTGGTGGGTTGTGTCTTTTTAATGGCGATCGGATACGGACGCCTCAAACCCTAACTCGTCTTCAAAGCCGATCAAAGTACCCGCTCCTAATCGGTACCGATATGGAACGAGGACTTGGGCAACAATTGAAAGGCGCTACGGTGTTTCCTCACGCGATGGCCTTTCAAGCTACCGCCGAAGAAGATGAACAACTGCTAGAGGCATCGGCTCGTGTAGCCGCAAAAGAAGCGCTTGCAGCCGGATTACACATCAGCTTTTCGCCCGTAGCGGACGTCAATTCAAACCCGCGCAACCCCATTATCTCCACGAGAGCGTATGGGTCGACCCCACAAACGGTGTCTAGGCTGCTCAAAGCGTATATCCGCGGCGCCAGTGCTGAAGGCTTATTTACCACGGCGAAACACTTTCCAGGGCATGGAGATACCGACGTCGATTCGCATGAAGCCCTTCCCGTCGTTTCAAAGAACCGTGCTGATTTAGAGGCCATGGAGCTCGCTCCGTTCAAAACTGCCGTATCTGCTGGCGTTTCCCTCATGATGACGGCACATGTTTCCTACCCTGGACTGGACAAAACCGGTGTGGAAGCCACCCGCTCCAAGCCCATTTTAACCGATGTATTGCGTGGCGACCTTGGATTTAAAGGCGTGGTTATCAGCGACAGCTTATTAATGGCTGGCGCTGACCATGAAGGAGAATATCCGGGCGAAATGGCAGCTACCTTGCTGCGCGCAGGCGTCGATATTCTTCTTGATATAAAAGACGTACCGCTCACCGTGGACTATTTGGTCCATATGGTGGAATCGGGGGCTCTGGATCGTAAAGTTGTTGATACCGCTTTTGGACGCGTTTGGAGCCTTAAAACTCGTTTTGCTGCTCGGTTCGGACCGGGAGCTTTTATAGATCCCGGATTGGCGCAACCCTTTTCCGTGATTGGATCGGATGAACACCGAGCCTTGGCCATAAAAGTGGCAGAAAAATCGATTCAGGTCGCTATTGGGGAGTCTTCCGACTTGGTATTGAAGCCGGCAGGGTTAGGGCAACTGGGAACCGCTTGCGTGCTGGTTCGCCCCCACACCACCTATAACGACCCAACGGCTGCTCCCCTTGAAAAGTCCTTCTTGAATGCCTTCACCGATGGGGCGTTTTTTCAAATCCTTCCGGACACCACCGACGACAAATTGGAGGATCTCACCGCGCAGCTGGCCTCGTTTGCATACATCGTGGTCGCCGTGGTAGTAAAGCCCGCGGCCTGGCACAAATTTGGGTTACTTCCTGGACAAGCGGCGTTTGTTCGGGAGATCTCTGAAAAATTCCCCATTATCTTGGTCGCGTTGGGAAGTCCGATTGTCTTAGCTGATTTTGAAAAAGTCAAAGTGGGTATTTGCGCCTACAGCGACGTGGAGCCCACCATGTTGGCTCTGGTTAAATTTTTAAAATCGCTGGAAGTAACCGCTTAATCTCTAGTAAGAATATGAACTCTGTGTATCGTTCGATCGACCTAAAAGCCCTCCATGCGTATTTTTTAACTGGCTTATTAAGTATAACCATGCTCACAGGTTGTTCTACACCCGGAGATCAAAAAGCCGTCCTGACCGAAGGGATTGAGGCCATCAACGCCGAATACGATAGCGCCGCGGTCTCCGTTTCCGTTTTGGATGCGGCCAACGGGTTTGAACTCCAGCTCAGAGGCGACAGCCTGTATCACGCTGCGAGCACCATGAAGGTACCCGTGATTATCGAACTTTTCCGTCAAGTGGAAGCGGGTCGCATGAACTTGGACGACGAAGTCATTCTTAAAAATGAATTCCGATCCATTGTAGATGGATCTTTGTTTAGCATCGAGGATGATTCCGACGACGCCATTTATGAGCAGTTGGGCAACCCCATGTCGTTACGGCAGCTGAGTTACAACATGATCACCGTCTCTTCGAACCTGGCGACCAATCTCTTGATTGATTTACTATCGGCCGATTCGGTGCAGGCTACCTCGGAGCGACTAGGAACGACGCGTATGCAAACCATTCGCGGCGTGGAAGACCTCAAAGCCTACGATCTGGGAATGAGCAATAAGGCGACATCCCACGATTTGGCGATTCTCTTGGAACGGCTTCGTGTAGGAACCGCGGTTTCGGCATCATCCGATTCAACGATCCGAGATTTTTTGAGCGATCAGTTTTACAACGCCATGATCCCTTCTGGCCTTCCTCAAGGTACCCAAGTCGCCCACAAAACAGGTCAGATTACAGCCATTCATCACGATGCGGCCATTGTTTATCCCGTGAATGGCGAGCCGTATGTGTTGGTTATTATGGTACAGGGATTAACCGATGCCGATGAATCCTCCGAGCTTGGATCTCGGATTACCGCGTTGGTTCATGCAACCCTTCGCTCAAATGATGAGGCTTCTGAAGGAGGTCCGAATTAATGAGTTGGTTGAGAAATCTGCTGGGCCCTTCCCCAAATGCGTTAGCGCCAAAAGTACTTTTGGATGAGCGGTTGCGCGAATTGTCGGACCTGATTGGAGTACCCATCGCAGATAAAGATTTGTTCAATCAAGCGCTTCAACACCGCTCTTTATTACGGGGAACGCCCGAAGCACATACCCAATCCAATGAACGGCTTGAATACCTGGGTGATGCCGTTTTAGGATTTGTAGTCGCCGAACATTTATTTCGGAATTACCCTCAGCACGACGAGGGCTATTTAACTCGCCTAAGAGCCAAACTAGTAAACGGAACAGCGCTTGCCGAACGAGCTCGAGAGTTGGGCTTAGGACCGTTAATTATGGTTAGCGATAGCCTTACCGAAGAACAACGTGACGGAGATAGTATTCTGGCAGACGCGTTCGAAGCAATTATTGGCGCCATTTATCTAGAACACGGCACCGAACAGGCCCGTGCCTTTGTCGAACGAGCGGTTTTGCAGGATGTTGACCTCGATGTGCTGGCCAACCGCAAAGACAATCACAAAAGCATATTGTTGGAGTTCGTCCAAGCACAAAGCAAAAGCCAGCCCGATTACGTTGTGATTTCCGAATCCGGCCCAAGCCACGATAAGCGATTTGAGGTCGCTGTTATGGTCGAGGGCATTGAGTACGGGCGAGCAGAAGATCGAAGTAAAAAACGAGCCGAACAAACTGCCGCTAAACTCGCAATAAATGCATTGAAATCGTCAGAAATGAACGCCGGATTCAAACAATCTTGAACGAAGCCGACGTACATTTAGAAGTCTGTGGCCTAAACGGGTCGCAATTCATTTTCAAGGCTCTTTTCTCAACTTGACGTCCGACTTTTCATGCCTATTAGCCTAACGTCCACCGACCGCTTCGTTGATCGTCATATAGGACCTTCTGAGTCCGAAATTCAAGACATGCTCCGCGTTATTGGAGTGGGGTCGATTGACGAATTAATTTCGCAAACCGTTCCTTCTTCCATCCGGATGAAAGGCGATCTCAACCTGCCTGCTCCTTTTTCAGAAAGGGAATTGCTACAGCGAGCAACGGAGCTAGGTGCGAAAAACAGCCTATTTAGATCCTTTATTGGAATGGGGTATGCGGCGACCGTAACGCCACCCGCCATTCAGCGTGGTATTGTCGAAAACCCATCTTGGTATACCCAATACACGCCCTACCAGGCCGAAATCGCGCAAGGGCGTCTGGAAGCGCTACTCAATTTCCAAACCATGATCATGGATTTGACCGGAATGGAAATTGCCAACGCGAGCTTGTTGGATGAAGGTACCGCAGCCGCTGAAGCTATGATGATGCTGCACCGCCAGTCCAAACGAGGCAATCGGAATACCTTCTTTATTTCGGAAGAATGCCACCCGCAAACCATTGCAGTGGTTGAGACTAGAGCCATTCCACTAGGCATTGAAATTGTTGTAGGCGACCATCGCACGTTTACGTTTGATGATGCGTGCTTTGGTGGTCTCGTACAGTATCCAGCTTCCGATGGAGCCATTTTTGACTACACCGATTTTTGCCGTCAAGCGCATCAGAACGATTCATTCGTCGTGTTTGCTGCCGACCTTCTTAGCCTAGCCCTCCTCGAAGCACCGGCATCTTTCGGTGCCGACGTGGTTGTAGGTACGTCCCAGCGTTTCGGTGTTCCTATTGGTTTTGGCGGCCCACACGCCGCTTATTTTGCCACAAGCGACGCATTCAAACGTCAAATTCCAGGACGTATTATTGGCGTTACCGTCGATACCGATGGTAATCCTGCCCTGCGCATGGCGCTGCAAACGAGAGAGCAGCACATTCGCCGGGACAAAGCCACTTCAAACATTTGTACCGCCCAGGTTCTTTTGGCCGTCGTAGCGAGTATGTATGGGGTGTATCACGGTCCGAAAGGATTGAAAGCCATTGCTACGCGCATTAGTGATGCAACTAAGTTGTTGGCCAAAGCCTTGAGTGAGGCCGGTCTTACGGTGCAGCATAGCGACTTCTTTGACACGATCCGTGTGCAGGTTGCCGATCAGGGCGCCGTACGTCAACGTGCGTTGGCCGCAAAAATTAACCTTCGTTACTTCGATGATTCCAGCGTTGGAATTGCACTGGATGAAACGGTCACTTCGGGTGACCTAACGTCATTGATTGAAGTGATGACCGGAAAAGCTGGGGCCGGTGTTGTTGCCTCTCTCGCAGGTAAAATGAACAGCGGGTATTCGGGCATACTAGCTCGAAGCACCGATTTCATGACCCATCCGGTATTCTCTTCGCATCAGTCTGAAGCCGCAATCACCCGGTACATGGCGAAATTGTCCAAAAAAGACCTTTCGCTTACCACTAGCATGATTGCTTTAGGGTCGTGCACCATGAAGCTGAATGCGGTTGCCGAATTGATGCCGATTACCATGCCGGCTTTCAACCAGATTCATCCCTTTGTCCCTGCTGATCAAGCGGCAGGATATCACGAGATGATGGGTGAGCTTAGAACTTGGCTAAATGAAATCACGGGATTCGCCGCGACTTCGCTACAGCCCAATTCAGGCGCATCCGGAGAATACGCAGGCCTATTGGTGATTCGTGCTTACCACGAAAGTCGCGGCGATACCGGACGACATATCTGTCTAATCCCATCGTCAGCACACGGAACGAATCCTGCGAGCGCCGTGATGGCCGGCATGGATGTCGTGGTGGTAGCCTGTGACGCCAATGGCAATATTGATGTCAATGATTTAAACATCAAAGCAGCTGCTGCTGGCGATAAATTATCGGCACTCATGATCACCTATCCTTCTACCCACGGCGTTTTTGAAGAGACGGTGTCCGATATCTGTGATACGATTCACCGATATGGTGGTCAGGTTTACATGGATGGCGCCAACATGAATGCACAAGTTGGCTTGTGTCGACCAGGTGATATTGGCGCCGACGTGTGCCACCTAAACTTGCACAAAACCTTTGCCATTCCACACGGCGGCGGCGGACCAGGTATCGGCCCCATTTGTGTAGCTCCTCACCTGGCCTCCTTCTTACCGGGACATCCTATTTCGGATGCCGGTGGATCGTTGGGACCTGTAGCTGCTGCTCCGTTTGGTAGCGCATCGGTATTGTTGATTTCGTGGGCTTATATCGCCATGCTCGGTGGACATGGCCTCAAAAAAGCCACCGAGGTGGCCATATTGAATGCCAACTACATGGCATCCAGTCTCAAAGGACACTACGATGTATTGTACAAAGGGACAAATGGCAGGGTTGCGCACGAATACATCCTGGATCTTCGCGCTCTTCGTCAGCATACCGAATTGACGGAAGTCGATGTGGCCAAACGACTTATGGACTATGGTTTCCATGCTCCAACGATGTACTGGCCGGTTCTTGGCACCGTTATGATTGAGCCTACGGAGAGCGAGAACAAAGCCGAATTAGACCGCTTTATTGACGCCATGATCTCCATTCACGGCGACATTCAACAGGTGTTAAACGGAGAAGTCAACGCGGCCGATAGTGTGCTTTCAAACGCACCTCATACGGCTGCAATGATCATGTCCGATGCGTGGGACAAAGCCTATTCTAGAGAAAAAGCAGCGTTTCCACTAAGCTGGTCTGGCGACAATAAATTCTGGCCCACGGTACGTCGAGTAAACGATGCACATGGCGATCGGAATTTGGTGTGCTCTTGCCTTCCATTGGAAGCGTATCAGGACTAAAACCCTCCGATTTGGTAGGCGACTATAGTCGCGCCAAACCTACACCAGGGAGTACATTTTACCCGAAAGGTTTCGGCCTAGGAAATCGGAAACGTCGCGGCTCACCCCTGCGACGTTTTCGTTTTTTATACCCGTTCTGATGCCCAGTGAGTCCAGTAGGTAGGCCACATCTTCCGTGGCCACATTTCCCGTAGCGCCGGGAATAAACGGGCATCCACCCAATCCACCGAGGGACGTGTCAAATCGATTGACGCCCGATTCCAGTGCGGCGACTATATTCGCAATGCCCAATCCACGCGTGTCGTGAAGATGCAGCACCAAAGGAACGTCGGTGACGGTTTTAACCGCTTCAACGACTCGCTGAATGGACAACGGGTTGGCCATCCCCGTTGAATCGGCCAACGAAAAAGATTCCAATCCGACGTTGGAAAATCGCTTTGCGAGATCCAGAACGCGCGTTAAAGGGGTGTCTCCAGGTACTTTGTATCCCCAAACGGTCTGCACATTCAATTGGACGTTCATCCCTCGAGCGGTCGCTAAGGCTATCATTTGTTCGGCCTGAAGAACGCCCTGGTCCACGGACATCCCGGCATTATCCGTTCCGTGTTTTTCATTCGTTGCAATAGAAAGGTCAACGGCCGAAAGCCCCGCATCTGCAGCCCGTTCAACGCCTTTAACATTCAGCGCTAGTCCGGAAAACAGGGTGCGGGACGAGGATCCTAATTGCTGGATCACGGCTTCCGCGTCAGCCATTTGCGGTACCCGAATGCGGTGCACAAAAGAAGCAATCTGAATTCGTGGCAAGCCTGATTTTACCAGTCGCTGTATCCATTCCACTTTAACTTCCGTAGGAATGATTTTGCTTTCGAATTGAAACCCGTCGCGAGGTCCTACTTCACACAGTTCGACGTCACTTGGATACTTCATTTTGAACAGGCATTTGCATTATTGTCATGATAAAATAGCATATCATGGATTCAACTATCAGTAACCGGTAAGATCCGTGCGTAGTTTCCTGTTGTTGAGCTTTCTTCTCCTCTGGGCCGATCAAGCCACGGCCCAATCAAGAACAACCTCCCCACATCCTCTGAGTGATCGAATTGTTTCGTACACGATGGATGTCACGCTCCGCCCCGAATCGAATTCCATCGACGGAAAACAGCGCTTGACGTGGAGAAACCCGGATTCCGTTCCGGTGAAAGAGCTTCAGTTTCATATGTATCTGAATGCTTTCAAAAATAAAGAAACAACCTTTATGAAAGAAAGCGGGGGCGTGCATCGAGGTGCGTCAGCCACGGTAAAAGATCCATGGGGCAGCATCCAGATTTCCAGTATGAAGATGGTCAACCCTATGGACGATTTCCGACCTGAAATTCCCCTGGGGTCCAACAGCGCAGAGGACTTGGTCGATCGGATCACCTTTATCCAACCAGACGATGGTAACCTCGCCGATGAAACCGTTTTTTCGATTCAGCTTCCCCGCGAGGTAGCTCCCGGCGAAACGATTGCCCTGGAAATTCTTTTTGAGAGCCGATTACCTGAAATTGTGGCTCGAACCGGTTGGAAAACGGCCGATACCGGAAATCCCTTTTACTTTGTCGGGCAATGGTTTCCGAAAATTGCGGTGTTGGAAGTACCCGGGCAGCGATATATCCCAGAGGACGCCGAAAAAGGGGTGTGGAATGCCCACCAGTTTCACGTGAACAGTGAGTTCTACGCCGATTTTGGCAAGTACGATGTGACTATGCGGGTACCCGAGTCCTACGTTGTTGGCGCTTCAGGCGTCCAAATGGAAACGTCCACAGAAAATGGGATGAAAGCGGTTCGGTTCGAAGCGGACGATGTGCATGATTTTGCATGGACCGCCAGTCCGGACTATTTGGAATTCAACCAGCAGTGGCGGCACGTAAACGTTCGGGCCTTGATTCAACCCGCACATAAAGGACAAGCACAGCGGCATTTGGACGCTGCCATCACGGCCTTAGAGAAGTACGATGCGTGGGTGGGCGAATACCCGTACACCAGTTTGACGGTCGTAGATGCCATAGGCGGCAGCAACGGCATGGAGTATCCCACGCTAATCACAGCCGGCACCAATTATGGACTACCAACATGGTCCCGTTTTCTTGAGTTGGTCATCATTCATGAGTTTGGTCATCAGTACTTTTATGGGCTTCTAGCCTCCAATGAATTTGAAGAAGCGTGGTTGGATGAAGGAATGAACTCCTACATCGAGTCCCGTATTATGGATGAAACCTATGGACCGGGCGCAGCTATCTCCTTAGGCCCTTTCAAATTGGGCGACATCGAGTTACAGCGACTCTCCTATGCCAAGCAGCGGCCATCTAGCGGCGCTTTAGTGACCAATAGTTGGGAACACGTTGGGGGCGATTATGGCAAATCGACGTACTCCAAGCCAGCGACGGTTATGAATACCTTGGAGCGCTATTGGGGATGGGATATGCAACAGCGATTCCTTAAAGCCTACTACGAACGATGGCGGTTTAAGCATCCGACCACACGGGATCTCCAATCCATTGCTGAAGAGGTATCCGGAACCGATTTGGAGTGGTTTTTCTCCCAGTTTGTTTATGGTACCGCGGTAGTCGACTATTCGGTTGATTCCATATTGATTACGGATAAGGAAGACGATCAATTCGTGAGTCGCGTACGTGTTCACCGAGAACAAGATGGAGTTTTCCCGACAACCCTTCGACTTCGATTTGACGATGGGACCACCGAAGATGTCCTGTGGGATGGTGCCGAGCGATGGAAAGATTTTCGTCGCGAAGGCACGCATAAAATTGTGGAGGCCTACTTAGATCCTGATTTCAACAACTTATTGGACGTAAACCGCCTGAACAATCGCAAAGTCGCCGCTTCGGAATCGGATAACTCCTTTGCTAGGTTGGCTCAGCGGCGGGCCATTATGATCTACCAAACCCTATTTTATGTCCTTTCCGGACTATTTTAATTCGATTGATTCAATCCAACAAAGACTTTTCAAGCTATGTCACTTTACTATATTAAATCCGGATTTGAATCGGCTAAAGCCCGTCCAACACTAACCGTAATCATGTATGTCTCCAACCTGATTATGGGCATTCTGCTCTCGATTCCCGTTTTGGCGGCCTTTTCGAAAGCGACTGCCGAATCGGGGTACGCGAACGATCTTTCTCAAGGGTTCGATATCACCTTATGGGCCGATATTCTGGAGAATTCACCGTCATTCCTGCCCACCTTGATTGCTCAGTTGTTTTGGGTATTACCGGTGTTGTTTGTGTGGAAGATGGCTTCTTCGGCGGGGTTGATTCATGCCCAGATGAAGGAAATTGAAGATCAAGACGGAGCCCCTGATCAGGACGGGACCCCTGATGAATCCGAAGCGGGCGCAGCTGGCGCGGATGAACGCTCACAGCGCCTGGCCCGCAATAGAAATACAACCCGTCGGTTTTGGGTTGGCCTGGGATCCAATGCGCTGAAATCTACGGCCCTAGGTTTCTTGTATCTCGTCCCCACCGTGATTGCGATATTGATTGTATCCGTCATCGGTCTTGTCTTGGCCCAGGTAGCTGTGGGCGAAGTAGGGACTTTCTGGGTTCAAGCTGTTTTTCTACCCCTCGCTTTGTTCATGTGCGTCGCCTTTATCGATATGATGCACGATTTCGGCCGTGTTGAGCTGGTCGCAGGCCGAAAAGGCATTATGGATAGTTGGTTTGCTGGCCTAAAGTGGCCTTTCCATTCTGGAAACGCGAATTCGATTTACATCGGCTGGATGGTATTAGGAATCGTCTTCCTTTTCATCCCTTTTATGCTGGACCTATCGTCCGGTGGACTGTTTATAGCTTTTGTATTCCAACAGCTATTCCTTGCAGCCCGCGCATTTATCACCGTAGGCTGGTTGGGCAGCGAAGTGAAGTTGGTCGAAGACACGCTCGAGTAAATAAAAAAAGGTGGGTCGAGCTTCGCTCGACCCACCCCAAGGCTGAAGATCTGTGTCCTGTGCCCACCCACCATAGAAAAACACGGGTCACAAAGCTGTAGGAGGTAGCTATAAAATCTTCAGATTCATAAACCGAAAGAAACTATGCACGTGTTTCCTTCAATAGCCCCGCCATCTCGTCGCTAACCGGAATATCCAGCGAGGATTTTCCACGATCACTAAGCATTTCATTCATGAACCGAGCGTAAGCCATACGCTCAGGTGAAGTAACGCCTTCAGCATCAAAAGCTGACATCAGTTTCTTCCATGCCGTATCGGCAATTTGTCCCTGCATATACCGTGCAAGAAGTGTGGAAAAAGAAGTTTGATTGGCAATTGATACTGTTTGCATGATCGGGTCTCTCTGGGTTTGGTTTTTCTACCAATTTTGGTTGTTCATGACGCGATGTACGGTGTACTGATCAAATGATTTACAAATACCGCGCCCATTTCTAATCCTAGACACCCGTTCATGCCAAATTGTAACCTAGTACATCCCCAAATTGACGCTCAAATACCCGTGTAGAGGCATTAAAAAGTCGCATAACTCAAGAACGAACACACCTTAAGTACCTGTTATTATGATACTTATGCACGTTTTACGAATTCACAATTCAACCCGACAGACGGGAATTCCGTTTTACCCTGTTTAGAGGAAATATTAGCCTGCGCAGTGGTCAGTTTTGCCGAGTCGACTGAACCAAAAAATAGACAACGTCCTAATTGAACTACGCTCTAGGAGACATTTCCTGTTCTATTTGCAGGTCAAACCAGGCATGGACGTCGACAGCTTCCGCTTCAAGGCGGCAGGTGTATTCATTGGTATGCGGGTTATAGGTATAGTCTTTTTCCCACTCCTCTACCCGATCAACCAGTTCCTCGATGGCATCCAAAATGTATTCAAGCTCCGCGTTCGTCATAGTGGGATGCAACGAAAGCCGAACCCAACCGGGCTTACTGGTCAGATTTCCCGTATTGATTTCATCCGTAATCGCCTTTGACGTCTCTCTATCGACATGAAGCAGAAAATGTCCATACGTTCCAGCGCATGAGCAGCCGCCCCTGGTCTGAATGCCGAACCGGTCGTTCAGCAACTTGACAATAAGATTGAAATGCACGTTCTCGACATAAAACGAAATCACGCCCAATCGATCTTCCACGCCATCGGCTAAGATGTTCAGGCCCGGAAGCTTACGAAGTCTAGGAAACGCAATGGCCAACAACTCGTGTTCGCGCGCCAACATCTGTTGGGTGCCCATTTCTTCTTTGAGCTTCACGGCTAACGCTGCACGAATGGTCTGTAAAAAGGCCGGCGTTCCTCCGTCTTCCCGATCTTCCAAATTGGAAATGAACTTGTGTTCTCCCCATGGATTGGTCCAATCGACGGTACCACCACCGGGATGATCCGGTACGGTGTTCTTATCGAGCATAGCATTAAACACCATGACTCCGCTAGAACCGGGTCCGCCCAAAAATTTATGCGGTGAAAAGAAAATGGCATCCAAACATTCCATTGGATCGCCTGGGTGCATATTAATGTCTTCGTACGGCGCATTGGCCGCGAAGTCCACAAAACACAACCCACCGTGTTCGTGCATCACACGCGACAACGCGTAGTAGGGTGTATGAACACCGGTTACGTTCGAACACGCGGTGAACGATCCTATCAGTTTGCGACCTTTATACTTTACGATTTCCTTTTTAAGGTTTTCGACAGCGCACAAACCGCTGTTATCGGGATCGATGCACACCAACTCAACTTCCGCTTCCAACCACGAGGTTTGATTGGAATGGTGTTCCATATGGGTAATGAAAACCACGGGTTGTTCGTGCTCAGGCATGGAAACGTATTTGTGAGCCTGCTCCGGAATACGAAGTCCTAAAATGCGCTGGAGCTTATTGATCACGCCAGTCATTCCAGACCCTGAAGCGATAATGATGTCGTTTTCCCCTGCACCGACATGTCGCTTGATAATATGACGGGCCTCATGATAGGCGTGGGTCATAGACGTCCCCGTCACACTCGTTTCAGTATGCGTATTTGCCACAAAAGGACCCATCACATCGGATAGGCGCCTCTCAATCGGCCCGTACAACCGACCACTAGCGATCCAATCGGCATAAACGATCGGTAATTCCCCGTATGGAGACGTGAATGTGGTGTCTATGCCAACAATTTGCCGACGAAAAGGAGCGAAATGTGCTTCCAGGGATGACATGGGCGTTCCCGTTTTGGGCTTCTGTCTACGTAAACTTGCGGTTTAAACCTTTTACCTACGACAGAACAATCTGTTTACGTAAGCGGGCAACCGGAACCCCAAGCTGTTCGCGATACTTTGTAACCGTTCTGCGAGCAATTTGGAAGCCTTTCTTCTCTAACATTTTTGCAATGCTTTGATCCGAAAGCGGTTTGTTTTTGTCTTCTTCCCCAATAATACGATCTATCAGGGACTTCACTTCCTTGTTGGAGACATCTTCACCTGAATCTGTCGAAAGTCCTTCCGAGAAAAAGTGCTTGAGTTCGTAGACACCGAAATCGGTTTGAACATATTTCCCATTAACCACCCTGGATATGGTTGAAATGTCCATGCTGATGTCGGTGGCAATGTCCTTCAAAATCATGGGCCGAAGATTGCCCTCTCCCGACATAAAAAACTCTTCCTGCTGCGACACAATGGCCTGCATGACCGCAAGCATGGTTTGCCGACGCTGGTTAATAGAATTGATAAACCACTTAGCCGACTCAAATTTCGACTTTAAAAATTCTTTCGTTTCCGTGTCATACGAGGATCGGCCTTTCTTTTTATCGGACACCACCGTTTCCAGCATGTGCTGGTAATGTTTGGACACCCGCAATTCAGGCATATTTCCTGAATTAAGGAATATGATAAAGTCTTCGTCTTCGTACCGAACCGTAAAATCGGGCGTAATGTAATTCTCGGAGGCGGTAAACTCGCCTTCTCCTGGCTTAGGATTGAGTCGCTGGATCAATTCAAAGGCTTCTTTCAAATCCTGACCGTCCACGCCAAGCCGCTTCATAATCTGGTCGTAGTGCTTCATCGTAAAGGCCTTGTAGGCGTGCTGAAGCATTTCCATGGCCACATCTCGTCCAGTTACGTCCTCGGGCAGCATTTCAAGCTGAACGAGCAGACATTCTCGTAGATCGCGGGAGGCCACTCCAACGGGGTCAAGTCGTTGAATCCGTAATAGCACCGACTCCACTTCATCCTCACTGAGCAGAACGCCTTGATTGAAAGCCACATCGTCAACAATCGATTCGAGGGGCCGACGCAGGTACCCGTCTTCGTCGACCGACCCAATAATCTGCTCGGCAATAAGTTCTTCTTCGTCTGTTAAATTCAAAAAGGAGAGTTGATCACGAAGGACATCAACCATATTGCTCAACGAAACCATGGGCGTCTCTTTGCGATCCTCATCGTTCCCGTTGTCAACGCACGCCTTGTAGCCGTATAAATCGTCACCCTGATCCATGAGCTCTTCCCACTCATATTCGTCTTCTGCCGTGTCGTTTTCCGCTACTACATCGTCGAAATCCTGCTCTTCACTCGCTTCATCTGTCATTTCTTCGGGCAGATCTTCCCCTTCCTCAAGTAACGGATTGATTTCCATTTCAGCCTTGATGCGCTGCTCGAGAGCGAGCGTCGGAAGCTGAAGCAACTTGATATATTGAATCTGCTGCGGGGAAAGTCGCTGTTGTTGGGACTGTCGTTGGGAGAGGTTTAACATGGTTGCTAGCGCCTCCCTGCGTTTTTAGGGTCCGAACGAAGGTGCTCCCGTCGATCCCGAACCATGATCATAAACTGATCATACCATCCTTTCCCGTACTTTCGAACCAGTGGGCCTTTTAAAAACTCGGCTAAACCCACGCCGTTTCGTTTGCCATACTTGATGGCCGGCTTACAAATGTCGATTTGTTCGTAGTTGAGGGCCTCATATTCCCCCAATGGCTGAACCCGGATTGGGTATAAGTGACAAGAAATGGGCTTTTCAAAGGTGGTTTTCCCTTCGTGATACGCTTCTTGAATGGAGCATTTGGCAACCGGACCATCGTACCGAACAAACACACATTCTGCTTCGCCCACACAGGTTGTCGCGTAGTACTCGTTTCCTAAATCTTCCCACGCCCCTTTTTTATCAATCACTTCGAGCGCTTCGGGACGTAGTCTATGCCGTACAATCGGCAAGGCTTTTTCGACTTCTTCCCGTTCATCTGGAGTTAAGGGCGCACCCGATGCCCCCTGGACGCAACAAGCGCCATGGCAAGCCCCTAAATTGCAGCAAAAAGCCGCTTCTACGAGGTCATCTGATATGAGTACATTGTCTACTACAAACATGATGCCGGATTCTATCGCAACCGAGCTCAATAATCAACTTTTTGCGCCCTTGTATCTTTATTCTATAAGGATTATGTGGAAGAATTAACCGATCTTACGGTTAATAGACACTTTTGACAATGATTGAACGTTCTGGACAATTTTCTGGTGGGACTTCTTCAAACGAAGAGGATTTAGAAAAAGCCCTTCGACCGAAGACCCTTGATGAGTTTATCGGTCAAGATCAGATAAAAGAAAATTTACGGGTATTTATTACGGCCGCTCAGCGTCGAGGGGAGTGCCTAGACCACGTATTGCTTTCTGGTCCACCGGGCCTCGGGAAGACCACGCTCGCCTATATTATTGGGGCCGAAATGGGCACCCAGGTAAAAACGACTTCTGGTCCTGTTTTGGATAAACCCGCTTCCGTGGCTGGGTTGTTGACCAATCTCA